>JAFVCC010000044.1 GCA_017479485.1 Bacilli bacterium | reverse complement strand
ATCAATTTCTTCTTGTACCGACGCCATATCATCGAGTTCATCGACGATGAGGGTCTCGCGCCCAAAGGGAGATACGGGACCGCCGAGCAGCGTCTCGATTCCGCCATCAACTCCATAGACCTTAAAGTACCCATATCGATTGGACGTTGTCTCGAAGTGGTTCATACGGATCAAGGATTCACCAGAAAGCAGGTGGTAATCCCCATATTTGCTGAGGCTTCCATAGACCCGATAGCCCAAATGGCTCTCATCGTTCCAAAAGATGTGCGCGGTTCCCTCTCGGGTAATCGCCGCGACTTCATCGGGTTCCACTTCGGGGTAGACGAAAGGTTCTTCCCCTGACGAATCGGCGGAAGAAACGTTGGAGGAAGTGCATCCCACAAGAAGGGGCAATAGGCATAAGGTGAGGGGAAATACGTGTCGCATAACCAGTGTTATTATTCCCGCCACAACACGGGTTGTATATCCCCAAAAAAGTCAAATTTCCCCCGCAAAACCCCGCTAGAAATATATTTTCTAGAATAGGGAGAAAAAGAATACGCTGTGTTTTTTCACTTTGCGCTAGAAACGTTGACGAGGCACTTCCTCCCACCAAAAATGGTGGGCATGAAACGAAACTTCAAAACCCTTTACCCGCTTTCTGCGTTGTCCCTGCTGCTTTCTTGTAATGGCGTTCCGCTAAGCTCTTCTGCTTCGATGACAACACCCGATTCTAGTGTCGAACCAAGCCTAGAGTCTTTGTCAAGCGAGGATCCTCTTCCCTCTTCGACCGAGGCGGACACTTCGAATTTGCCGTCGAGTTCCTCTGAGGCAACCTCTTCCTCCGAAGTTTCGTCTTCTTCTGCAACGCCTTCTTCTTCGGAGCCCGTTTCATCCGAATCGTCCTCGAGCGAGTCCAGCATCAGTTCCTCGAGCACGGAGAAAAAGATGAATCTGCAATTTGAGGAACGGGAGCTCGAAACCTTAAAAGCGGATGGAGACTATACCTTTGAGCCGATCTTCTCCGAATCGCTCCCCACCATCTCTATTGTCAGCGAAGACGGGAAAAACGATTTCGTGACCCAGCCGAATCGAACCGAAAAGTGGGACTACACCAAATGTACCGTTTCCATTACGGGCTGCGAGGACAAATATCTCATGTCCGAGGTTTCAGCCGGCGTCAAAGTACGCGGCAACTATACGGCAAACTACGATAAAAAGCCCCTCCGCATCAAATTCGATAAAAAGCAGGCGATGCTTGGGCTCAATCACGGCATCAAGCAAAAATCCTGGGTGTTGCTCGCGGAAGTGAAAGACCAATCCTTGCTCCGTAACCTCAGCGCCTTCTACCTCGGCCATCGCATCCTCGGCAGCGACGGCTACTACGTTACGGATTTCCGTCCTGTACGCGTGGAGATCAACGGCCAATTTTGGGGCGTGTATCTCTTGGTTGAGCAACAGGAAAACAAAGATGGCCGCGTCAATGTCCCAAACGCCGAAGAAGGCTACACTGGCAATGACATCGGTTATTTCGCCGAATACGACGGCTATTACTCCGAGGAAGGCCCTGATGGCGATCCGACTTTCGAACTCAACTACCATAACTGGGGCGAAATGAATGGGCCAAACGGAAAAGTATGGCCTTCGCAGCAGGGATATACCCTCAAATCGGATATCTACGATCCGAAGCAGGCCGATTATGCGGGCAAGTTCCTCGAATGCGTATATGACGTTGCCTATGAGGCCACCAAGGGAAAGTACTATGACATCAACCCTAGCGGCGTTTCCTTAGCCCGAGTCACTGGAAATGTAGAGATCGCCAAGCACATTAATAAATACATCGACCTCAATTCCCTCGTCGATACCTATTTGCTGCAGGAAATCACCTGCGACCCCGACATTGGATGGAGCTCGTTTTATCTGGATTTTGACCTCACCGATGGCGCGGATCACCGCGTGAGATTCGAAGCCCCTTGGGACTATGATTCTGCATTAGGAAACAAAGCGGGATTCTGCGAAGACGGCGATGGCTATTACGCCTACGGTTCCTCGAATCCTTGGCTCACGTTATTAACGGGCCAAAGTTTCTTCCAGGAAATGGTTCAAGCCAAATGGGCGAAGCTCGTCGAAACCGATTCCTTCTCTTCATTGTTCTCGTGGATCCACCGCTATAGCGACACTTATGAAGAAGAATATGCGGAAAACTATACCCGTTGGCCAGGACATCTTGGCTATAACCATCAAACCGCCGGCGAGCTACGCGAAGACACCAGAAACTGCGCTTCCCAAAAGCAATGTGCCTCTATGGTCTCGGATTGGCTTGGCGACCGCCTTACCTACCTCTCTCGGAAATATGGCAATTCGGAAGAAGTTCGTTATGCCCCAAGCGCGAAGCCCACGCTTCCTCAAGGCTATGAATCCGTAGCTTACGAAGCAGAGGGCCTGTCCTTATTTGGGCGCGCAGGTATCGCGAATAAGGCAGGTGCGTCTGGTGGCAAGGTAGTCACACTCGAACACGCTTCGAGCGGCATTCGCATTGAAAACGAAGGAAGCGAGGAACGAGAAGTCTATCTCTCCCTCGTCTTGCCTTCCCAGATCAATACCGCCGATATCTCACCCCGTTATGAAGTGCGCGTTGGCGGTACGCCCATAGACATCGGCACGCCGATGTTGCAGCGGCGCAAAGGTAGCTCCAGCGCTTATGCTGAGGCCATCATCGCAAATCCCATCGATCTGCCGGAAGGCTCTACAACAATTGAAATTCGCGGCCTTGGCAAGGCGTTCGACATCGATCAAATTCGTCTCTATTCCAAAACCAAGTAGGAATTGCAGGGAAAATTAGATTTTTCCCGCAACCCCTACTTTTTTCTTTTGCGCGCGCATACAAATATAAAGAATGGGATAAAAGATTTCATACAGAACTGTGAGGACGCCAAAGTAATGCGGCCATAGAGGCTCTGTGTGGCGAGCGTTTGAGATGCGTCAAGCTCGATCTTAACGCAAGGATTTCTAGCGCCAAGGCGAAGCAAAAGGCCAGGAATAAATCCTGGCCGATTGTTGCTGGAACTGGTTTAAGCGTTCTCTTTCTTACGGAACTTGATGCCCGGGTGGCCGAGAACAAGGAAGTAGAACACTGCGGCGGCACCGCTATAGAAGACCACATTGAAGGCGATGACCGACGGGGTGACCCAGTCGAAGGGTTCGCTGATGACGGCAGAAGAGGACTTCTTGCCATTATAGGGTTTCTTGTCATATTCCGCTTTGGACAAGGCGGCACGGAGATTGGCGAAGATGACGTTCTTCAAGGCGTCGCGGAGCGCCATCTTGGCACGGCCTTCGCTCCAGTTGAACTTCAGCGCCACCGCCATACCGAGCGAGCCACCATAACGGAGCGTCTCGTCGAGGTGCATGTACTGGTTGTAGTCGGAGTAGTCGGTGATGATTTCGCCACGGAATCCCCATTCATTGAAGAGGACGCCTTTGAGCAAGGCGGCACTGCCACCTGCCCACACCGCGCCGACGCGGTTATAAGAGGTCATCATCGCGTTAGCCAAGGGCTCGTACTTCTCATCGGTGACTTCTTTGTATTCACGGGCACCCTCGCAAAGGCCTTCACCCTCGACGCAGATACGGAAGGGTTCGAGATAGATTTCGCGTAGGGTCTGCTCGGACATATAGGTATATAAGGAGTCGCGCGAGGTTTCCGTTTCAGCGGCAACCAAGTGCTTGATGATGGGTAGACCGCCCGTGAGCTTGACGCCCTTGACATAGTTGGCCGCCAAAGCACCGGTGAGGAAAGGATCTTCGGAGAAGTATTCGTAGTTACGTCCGCCGAAGGGGCTACGATGGATGTTCATGCCGCATCCATAGATACCGCCAACGCCATGGTTGAGCATCTGGGTGCCCATTTCTAAGCCAACTTCAAAGAGGAGGTCTTTGTTCCAAGTTTGAGCGAGCATGGCATCGCAGGGGAAGCCAACGCCGGTCTGCTTCGCTTGGGCGTTGAAGCTACCAACCTGTGCGGGGCCGTCTAACGAAGTCATCGCAGGATAGCCAATCGCGGCAATAGCAGCAACATTGGGGTGCGCCTTGCCGACAAAACCGGCCGCGGTGCCATAGGGAATTTGGGATAAGATCTGATTCCAGGCTTCCTCATCGTTGAAGTTCTTCGCGAGGTAGATGCCGGTCTCGGTAAGTTCGCCACCCTCCATGACATAGTCGCGAGAAGTCGCGCTATTCCAGGCAAAGTCGTCGATTTCAATCGGGTTGCCGAATTCGTCTTCGGTTGCGTTATTCCAAGCATTGAACTTAGTCGCATCCGAACCATTGGCCCCACCAAAGAGGCAGAGATCGAGCATCTCGTCATCCATGGCTCTGCCCGTGGACTGGACATGAGTCGAAGTCTGATGCACGGGGGAGGCGGGCATGTTCTTGCGAGAGATATAAGGGATATCCCATCCATCGACGTCAAGGCCATCTACAGCCTTGCCATCAACGGCTTTGTCGCCGGTGAAGAGGTTATCGACTTTCACGCCGGTATAGGCGTCCTTGTCGAGGAGTATCGTGTCGTTGACCTTGTAATCGATGGTCGCCTTATCGCCAGCGCGGGCGAGTTCTTTGTTGTGGTGAGAATCGGTCGCGAGGCGGAAGGTGTAAGTGCCCGAATCGATCTCGTAAGTGGTCCTGCCATTTTTGTTGAGATCATAGCAGTCGTAGGAAGCTAAATCGCGAGCTTTCGCACGGAGGGTGACAAGTTCGGATTCACCTGGTTCAAGTTCGCTTGTTTTCGCAAAATCCACGAGTTTTGTGGAGGATTTTTCAATTCCGCCAGCGGTATAGGGTTGGTTGAGATAGAGCTCAACGACATCGCGTCCGTTATATTCGCCAGTGTTCTTGACGAGGACCTGGAAGGTGATTTCGGAATCGGCGGAAATGGCACTGCCCGCCGCAAGGGAAATATTGGCGATATCCCAAGAGAAGGTCGTGTAGGAGAGGCCGTATCCGAAGGGGTATTGAACCACAGCGTCATAGCCGCTAGCGGTCCCGCGGCGCTTGCTATCGAACTTGCCCATCGCATCGGCGGTCTCATAGTAACGATATCCGACGTAGATGCCTTCGACATAGTCGACATAAGGCAAACTCGGACGGACGCGGAGACCGGCATTGGTGGTTTGGTTCTTGCCATAGATCGCATTGTTGGAGAAGAAACTTACGCCTTCGTAGCCGCAATATTCATAAGCGACATTTTCCTTGAAGTCATAGGGAATGATGTCGGCGGTATGGCCGGAGGGACTCGTCTCACCATAGAGGACTTTCGCGATGGCGTCGGCGCCTTGGCAGCCGGTAGGCGGGACAAGGAATGCGGCGCTGAGTCCAGGGATGGTATCGAGGAAATCCATCTGGAAGAGGTTGGTGGAGTTGATGATGACAATGGTGCGTTCAAAGTTCTCCCCAGCAAAACGAAGAAGCGCCTCTTCTTCGGTTGTAATTTGCAAGCCGTGGCGAGTTTCGTCTTGCTTGTTGCCCGTCTTGTATTGGATTTCGGGCATGTCCTCGGATTCGCCACCTTGGCGGCCGATGACGACGATGGCGAGTGCATTATCCTCCGCGACAGCATCCTCTAATAGGTCTGCGTATTCACCGGTGATCGGTTGGTCAAAGGTATCAAAGAGCCCGTGCGGGTCGACGGAGCGATTGTGGCCGAGCGTATCGATATCGGGGATCTCTTTTAATCCAGGACGGTGAGAACGGTAGTAATTCAGCAGGTCTTCGTTGAGCTCAATGCCGTAGTTGCGTAGCCCTTGGGCAAAATCGATCATTTCGTCACCAGTGCTTTTGACGACCCGGCCAGAGCCCGAACCGCCATAGAGCCAGTTGACGGAATGGAATCCAAGGACGTTGACATAGCTATCGAGTCTGCGGCTAAGCGGGAGGCAATCGTCCTCGTTTTTCAGCATGACGATGCCATTGGCCACCGCTTCCTTGGCTAAGGCGTTGCCCGAAGCCATCTGGGCAGCTTTCTCTTCGCCGCTTACCGCAACATCTTTGGCGAGCAAATAGCCTTTGATGACGGTTTCGTACTGGTTATAGATCGGGGTCGCAACAGCAGGAATGGCAACAAGCAACGCTGTCGTGAGACCGAAAATAACCTTTTTAAGAATCGTGTTCATTCGGTAGAACCTCCTTTTTTGCCGCCCCATCTACCAACGAAAAAGGGGCTAGACAGTTTTTGTTCTGAGGGTATTCTATCGAGCCTTTCGCGTGGTGTTAAACGAGGCCAAATTTGACAATTTCTGCCTATGATAGAGGCAAAAAACGCCGATGCTATCGACGTTTTTTAGGTTGAACAACAGGAGAAATTTTCTTTGGAGAGGTTAAAGCGTGCGTAACCTTGTTTTTTCGCGACGCAAGATTAGCCCAATTTCGGCTGTATTCGAGGGATTAGGAAGCATCTGGGTCGCTTGCGGGTTGGAATTTCTTCACCGCCAAAATGATCGCGGCGATAATTCCTGGGAACACCAACGCATCGGTGACGATGAGGATTGGTTTCCAATAGGGACGCACTTCGTTCTTCGCACCGGTCATGTGGTCGATGGGGAGATCTTGGGCTTGGTTGGCCGCGGCCATGGTCGAGGAATAGCAATAGATTACGTTGCGTGCAGCCTTAGCCAAATAATGGTGGAACGTTGTGCTTTCCATATCGGTAAGGTAGACGGTGTTACCCTCGAGGATCAAATCGACTCCCGCGCGAAGAGCCTCGTCCGCGTTCATCACGTTGCCAGGGACATAATAGTCGGTAATCACTGAGCCTTGGAACCCCCACTCCTTACGCAGCAACCCCTCAATGAGGGCGCGCGAACCAGCGGCGCGCACGGTGCCGATGCGGTTCTTGGAGAGCATAATGGCCGACGCTTTACCGACTTTTACCGCGATTTCGAAGGGTTTTGCAAAGATTTCGCGTAATGCTTGTTCCGTTAGGTAATGGTATTGACCGTTGGTTCCGGACTCATTTTCGTCCGCTGCGAAATGTTTGACGTAGGCATAAAGCCCGCCATGCCGCGCACCGGTAATGACATAAGAAGAAAGCATGCCGCTAAGGAAGGGATCCTCGGAGAAGTATTCGAAGTTCCTTCCGCTGGTAGGGCAACGGTGGATATTGGTGCCTGGGGCATACCAGCCATTGATGCCGAGCGCCTTCGCTTCCGCGGCGACGCAGCGTCCATATTCATAGCAAAGCTCCACGTTCCACGATTGAGCGTAAGTCGAAGGTGAAGGGTAGCTTGCAGCATTACCTGGAGAGGAGGAGAGGACGCTTGTGTTGATGCCCGAGGGACCATCCAAATCCAAGCAACGGGGCTTACCTATGGAATCTAGCGGCGCAGTGCGGAAGCCAGCGTGCATGAATAGATCCGTTAGTTCTTCTACGCTGCACTGCTCCACCAATTCATCATAGATGGGGTCTTCATAAGGTTTGCCGAAAGAATCGGCGATGGTGCGCCCATGGTCGATGCCAAATCTTGGCATCTTATGTTCTTCCATGGCCGGTCCGCGAACGCCCAAGGTTCGAGCGACTTCCTCTTTATAGGGACGCGTTTCCGTTAACTTGGGAAACGTGGAGACAAAGTCTTTGCGTGAGAAATAGTTAATGTTTTCGACTGTCCCGCCATCGATGGAGAGGGCGTAATAGGAAAGCGGTTCATCGATCGTGCTGCTTGCGCCGCTAACGGGGTTCGACATCGTGGTGAAGAGGTTCGTAACGTTATTTCCGGTAACTTCATCCTTCCCATAGGTCATGCCATGGGCGAGCGAAAAACGGAAGGAAGAATCCGCGTGGCCTATTAATGGGTGATCAACATGGGCGTTTTTGCGGAACGAGAGCGCGTAGGAACCCGCATCGAGTTCATAGCCGACAAATCCATTATCGTTCGCGTCGTAACAATCGTAACTGGATAACTGGCGTAACGGCACTTCGAGCTTTACGAGTTCGCCATGCCCCGGTTCCAAGGAAGATGTTTTTGAAAAAGCCACAAGATTTGCGGTGCTTTTCTCAATTTTTCCCCGGAAATATGGAACGGATGAATAGAGTTCCACAACGTCTTTTCCAGCTACGTTACCAACGTTTTCAACCCAAACGGAAAAGCGGAAGGTACCATCTTCAGACGGAACGAACGAGGAACCGATTGGCGTCGTCTCGCCCTTTTGGTTAACGTATTCTGCATCGAGAACATCCCAAGTGAAATTGGTATAGGATAGGCCATGGCCAAAGGGATAGGCGACAAAGCTGTTGTAGAGACTTTCGTTGCGGCCAGATTCTTCAAACCACGTCTCATAAAAGCGGTATCCGACGTAGATGCTTTCTGCATAATCGACGTAGCGGGCACCCTCGTTATACGCGTGGTCGCCATAGGTGCTGGAATTGTAGTAGCTCGGGTTGGTGAGATGAGATTTAGCGAAGGTATCCACCGTATGGCCGGAAGGATTAACCTTTCCCAAAAGAACTTTCCCAATCGCCTCACACCCCGTATTGCCGGGGAAGCCGACGTTGAGGATGGCGCCGATGTTCTCGTCGTCGGCGAAAGGAACTTCCATGGGACTGCCGGAATTGAGTATGATCGCCACGCGGTCAAAATAGTCGGTGACGTGTTCGATCAAGTATCTTTCTTCGCTGGAAAGCGAGAGGGTTGGCGTGTCCTCGATAACTTCCCCGAGCCGCGTATAACTCACGACGGGGATATCAAGCTTCTCGGTCGCAGGACGCGAAAGAACAATCAATGCCGTTGAGGAAAACGCTTTGGCGCGCTCGAAGAAATTATAAGGATAGCGGCTAGGATCGACTTCCAAGTTGCGAAAATAGCGGTCGGGACTACCGGTATCGTCGGAACGAATCGTGCGCAATCCTTCATAAAAGGAAACCAATTCGGGATTGAGCTCGAGCCCCGCATGAGTAAGCGAATCATAAAGTGAAGTCAGGCCGAAATCGCTGGTCTTTCCCGACCCGCCGCCCTGGTGGATGAAGCCGCGACTGCTCGAGCCATAGCCAAAAACATTGACGCGCGGAGAAGAAAGCGGAAGCGTGTGGTACTCATTCTTCAGCAAGGCGATGGATTCCTCTTCCATCTGGCCCGCGAAAACCGCCGCATCAGCGCGTGCTTTTTGCTCCTCGGGCGCATCGAAATCGATGCCATCCCCATAGAGAGCCTTGGTGAAAGACTCGTCGTAAGAGAAGGCCACCGCGTTAAAAGCGGCAAGCCCAAGTCCTAAGGCTCCAAGAGTAGGAAGCCAAAACTCACGGGATTTCCAAAACGATACTTTCTTTGGCATAAAAACATTGTTTCGCCTTTGAGAAGAAAAGGCAAAACATATCGGCGTCACTAGACATGGAAGCGTTTTTGATGAATTCAATCCAAATACGGCTATAATCATGGATATAGACCATGTATAACGTAGCCATTGTCGAAGACTCCATGGACGAATTTGCAACGCTAAATGACGCGCTTTTGCGTTATGGCAAGGAAAGCGGCAGCGAGTTCCGCATCGTCCATTTCATTAACGCCGAGCGCTTTCTCGAAGCTTTTGATTGCAAGTTTGACATCATCTTCCTCGATATCGCTTTAGCGGAAATGACAGGCATGGAATTAGCTCAATCGATCCGCAAAACGGATAAGAACGTACCCATCATCTTCGTCACCTCGCTCGCCCAGTTCGCCATCAAAGGCTATGAGGTCTCCGCCTTTGACTTCATCGTCAAGCCTGTCGTCTATGGCGACTTCGTGTTCAAAATGAAGCGCTTGATGAACCACATGAAGACCTCGCCGGTCACCAAAATCGTCATCTCTTCTTCGTCCAAGCGCGTCGTATTGCCCTCCAACGAAATCTATTACGTCGAGATTACCGGTCATACGATCGCCTACCATACCGCAAGCGGCGTCATCGAGGCTTACGATACCTTGCGCAACGCCGAAGCGGCGCTTTCCGATTATGGCTTTGCCAAATGCAACTCCTGCTATTTGGTCAACCTCGCCTTCGTCGACGGCGTGCAGGGATATGACCTGCTGATCGCTGGCGACCGCCTCGCGATTTCGCACCCACGCAAGAAAGAATTCATGAAGATCCTCCACGATTATTACGGCAAAGGAGTCGTTTAATGGGCGGATATTTTGAGTTAGGGAGGTTATTGCTTTACCGCCCGCTTTTCATGACTGAGTTGCTCGCTGCGGCGGCTTTATTTTCTTTTAGCCTACGCAAGAGAAAAGGGGCGTGGTGGCGAATTCCTCTCGCGATTTTGCTTTGCTACGCTTCTTGTTTTATCTACCCCACCATCTCGAATTCCGTCTTCAACATCCTCTCCTTCACGACGAGTTACCTCTTCGTCTTCGCTGGCTCGTTCCTCATTTTCGAATCCGATTGGAAAACGCTGCTATTCTGCATCGTCGCCGGATATAACCTGCAGCACGCCGCATATGAAAGCTACGACCTGATCTTACATTTGTTCCACCTTGGCGGCGCGGGAAGCTTCTATGAATCCACCGGCGGCAATCTGGCGCTATTCTCTTCGCCCATCGAAGCCGTCGTCTATTTCCTCAGCTATCTCGTCATGTATTATCTCGCCTACATCATCTTTGCCAGGCGCATCAAGCGAGGCAGCCCCATCTCGATCCATAACGGCTTTGTCTTCGGAATCGGCATATTCTGCATTCTTTCCAATATCGTCGTGAATTCCGTCGCGCTGGAATTCGTGCAGGACGCGACCAACTCGGTCTTCGTCATCATCGCCTTCTTGTCCTTACTGCTATGCATCATCGCCATGACAACGCAATTTGAGCTCGCGACGCGATTCAAGCTCGATAGTGACATCGCGACCTTAAAAGTCGTCCGTTCCAAGGAGCGCGAGCAATACCGCGTCTCGAAGCAAAACGCCGAACTCCTCGCCATCAAAGCCCATGACCTAAAGCATCAAATCCATGAGCTAGGTACCCGTAAATCCATCGCTTCGGAAACGATTGAGGAAATCAGTTCTCTCGTCGACATCTATGATTCCGACGTCAAAACGGGCAATCCTTCCATGGATATGGTTCTCACCGAAAAGACGCGCCTATGCACTTCGAAGCAGATCCATCTTTCCCTCATGGCGGATGGCACGGCTTTGGAATGCCTCAGCGAACCCGATATCTATTCGCTTTTAGGCAACATTCTCGATAACGCCATCGAAGCGACCGTCCAACTTCCCGAGGAGCAACGCAGTATCTCCCTAACGGTCAAGAAGGCACATGGCTTTGCCCATATTAACGCGGATAACCCCTTTATGGAGAAAAACCTCCGCTTCGGACAAGACGGCCTCCCTTTAACCAGCAAAGAAAACAAAGCCAACCATGGCTATGGTATTAAATCCATCGCCTATGTCGCCGAGAAGTACCACGGTGACCTATCCATCAAAGCCGAAGACGGCGTCTTCTCGTTGTCGGTGATGATCCCATTGGATCAAAGCAACGCAAGTTAAAACAGCGAAATATGTCATCAATCGCCTAAGTTTTGACACCTAGGATTAAGAATGGGTATTTTTCTCTTATAATTGGACCGCTATGAAAAAAATATCCTTCAACGACGGCTGGACCGTCTTTAGCCTTACGGACGAATCCTGGGCCCCCATCAAAACCGACCTTCCTTTTGACGCGATGCTCCACGAGGAGCGCGTCGATAATGCGGAAGGTGGGGTCAACACCGCTTGGTTTACGGGCGGGGACTACCGCTTCGAAAAAGATTTCGGGAAATTAGATGTTCCGCCTAAAGGCAAAGCAATCCTGGAGTTTGAAGGGGTTTACCGCGATGCAGAAATCTTCTTAAATGGAGAAAAAATCGCGCAAAACGCGTACGGATATAACGATTTTTATGTGGATTTAACCGATCATCTCAAGGATCAAAATCACCTCGAAGTCATCTGTCGTAACGCCGATCAGCCCAATTCCCGTTGGTATACCGGCACAGGTATATATCGTCCTGTTTTCCTCTACCTGCTTCCCGAAAAGCGCATCGAGTTGAACTCTCTCCGCTTGCTGACGCTAGACCACGAAACGGGACGCGTTCGAGTCAAAGCGACGCTCAGTGAAGAAGGCGTTATGAATCTCCGTATCAAAGACAAAGACGGGCAAGAAGTCGTCTCCTTATCGGTTCAAAGTAAAGATAAAGCCATCGAAAAAGAATTTGAGATTCCCTCAGTCCATCTTTGGGACGAGGAGGACCCCTACCTTTATCAAGTCGAAGCCGAATTTGAGGGTTATGTCGAATCGCTTCGCTTTGGTGTTCGTACCATCACTTATGGCGACGAAGGATACTTTATCAATGGTAAGCGCCTGCTTTTGCGCGGGGCGTGCATCCACCACGACAATGGCCCCCTTGGTGCGGTGACTTATTTCGATGCGGAATACCGCAAGCTCTCTTTGCTCAAAAGCGTCGGCTATAACGCCATTCGTTCCGCTCATAACCCCATCGGCAAATACTTGCTCGACGTCTGCGATGAACTCGGCATCTACGTGATGGATGAATACGCGGATTGCTGGTATATCCACAAAACCAAATACGACTATGTCAAAGACCTCGCGAACAACTGGAAAACCGACATCGCCTTGATGGTTCAGAAAGACTACAACCACCCCTGCGTCGTCATGTATTCTTCCGGCAACGAAGTCGCGGAAACCTCCGAAGAAAAAGGCATCCAGCTCACCAAGGACTTCACGGATTACTTCCATAGCCTCGACTCCTCGCGTCCGGTCAGCTGCGGCATCAACATCTTCTTTAACGCCCTCTATTCCATGGGCTTTGGCGTCTATTCCGACAAGAAAGCGGACAATAACGGCCAAGCCAAGGCCAAAAAACAAGAAGTCGGCAGCGCGTTCTTCAACGCCATCGCCAATTTCGTCGGAAGCAACGTCATGAAAGTCGGTGCCAAGCTCCATATCTGCGACCGAAAAACTCGCGGTGCCTACGCCAACATGGACATCGCCGGATATAACTACGGCATCTTCCGTTACCCCCACGACCTCAAGAAATATCCTCACCGCCTCATCCTTGGTTCTGAGACTTTCTGCTGCGACGCGAGGCTTTGGTACGAGCAAGCCTTAAAGAACCCCCGCATCGTCGGCGACTTTGTTTGGGCGGGCATGGATTATCTTGGCGAATGCGGCGTCGGTTCGTGGGTCAACGAAGAAGACGCGCCGAGCTTCGACCATGGCAAAGGCTGGATCACCGCCGGTTCGGGCCGCATCGACATCACTGGCAAATTACTTGGCGAAGCTCTCTATACCCAAGTTATCTACGGCGTGAAGCCGATCGAACTCGCCGTTGTCGCGCCGAAAGAAGCGGAACTTAAGCACTCCCAAAGCGCCTGGAAATATTCCATGGCCATGCCCTACTATGACTTCCCAGGTCAAGAAGGAAAGAAGGCGACCGCGGAAATCTATTCCAAAGATGAAGCCGTTGCCTTGTTCCTCAATGGCAAGTTAATCAAGAAAACCAAGGCGCGTAAATCGGGCACGACGAAAATTTCTTTCCCTTATCAGCCAGGAGAGTTAAAAGCCGTCTCTTACCGCAATGGCGAAGAAGTTGCTTCAATCGTCCTACGCTCAGGCAAACAAGGAAACCACCTGACCCTTCATCCCGAGACCAAGGTGCCAACCCCTGCCGATCGTCTCCTCTATGTTCGCATGAAGCTCGGCGACGAAGATGGCGTCATCCGCCCCTACCTCAAATCGATGCTCACAGTTTCGGATATCCAAGGTGGCAAGTTGATTGGCATTGGCAACGGCAACCCCCATCACGCCGAAAGCTATTTAGGAAATGAGGCACGCACCTATCAAGGCGAAGCCATCGCCATCTTCCGCGTCGAAAACGAAAAAGAGTTCTCCTTCTCCGTCCATAGCGATTTTGGCGACGCCTCGTTCCATTTCTAAATTTAACCCTCCTCAAGGCGGCCTGCGCGGTCGCCTTTTTCTAATATTTAGGGAAGTTTTGCGGAGATATTTCGTTTTTTAATGCAAATTGCTCGCCAGAGGGAATTCTATGAGTATAATCCACCCGAGGATAAAAACATGCCTGGTGAGACGATGGATGAAAAGCAATTCCGCGAACTTCAAAAGAAGTACGATGACCTCGCTTTGGACTATATCCGGAAGAAGTTCGAAATCAAGGACCGTCGGAAGCAAGAACTCGAAGATCTGCGCGACGAATATAAAATCCGCCGCCTCGAAGTTGAGACGCCGTTAAAGGCGGAAAAATACCGCCGCAAAGTGGAGGCGAAGAAACT
>JAFVCC010000043.1 GCA_017479485.1 Bacilli bacterium | reverse complement strand
CTTCACACCTATAAGGAACTGGGCATCCTCATCAAGCATTATGAACTTAACGAACTCTTCTCTGGCGAAGTCGATGAGAACGAGCTCGCCGAAGAAAAAGAGGTCGTCCTGAAGACCTTTAACGTCAATAAACTCAACGAATTCCAGGTCGATGCCGTCGCCAAGCTCATCGTCTTGGCCAAGCATTTCCAAGACCGCGAACAGATGGACGTCATCGCCATCCGTTGCTGGCCGGAATTTGCCAAAGCCTATGGCGTCTCGCCCTGCGCGATGATGTCGGTGCTTCAAAGCCGCGGCATCCTCTTCGCTTGCGAAGGCGACGTGGAAGCGGCCTTATCGATGGTCGCCGTGCGCGCTGCGGGAGAAGCGACGCCCTTTATGGCGGACCTATCCCAGGTCAATTACCAGGAGAACTATGCTCTTCTTTGGCATGATGGCGTCGCCCCTTGCAACCTATGGGACGGCAAATGCGTGCGGAGCCTAGAAACCTATTTCGCCGGTGGCAAAGGAGTCACCGCGGACTTTGTCTTAAAAAGCGGCAAGATGTCCATCTTCCGCATCGATACGGCCCGTGGCAAAACCCGTGTCTTCTACGAAGAAGGCGAAGCGGTCCCAATGGAGAAGATGCTTTCGGGCACCTATGCTAAGGTCATCTTCGACCACCATATCTCCGACGTCATCGACACCGTCGTCTATACCGGCGTCGCCCACCACGTCATCATGGGGTACGTCCAATACAAGAAAGCCATGCTCGACCTAGCCCGCATCATGGGTTGGGAGGTCATCGATGCAGACCATAAATACTTCTGAGTTCGCGCCTTATGGGGAGGTGCTTGAAGGAGACTTTTCTCCTATTGTTGATTACCTAAATGAGCGCACCCCCATCCCCGAAAGCGGCAATATCTACGTCCGCGACGAGGAACCCTTCCGCCTCTTGGACGCTTCAAAAAGCATTCAAGAAAGCGTTTTTGGGCTGGGCGAAATGGAGGCTGGGTATTGCAATGGCAACAACACCAAGCTCAACTGCATGGAATTCCATGCTTGCCCCGAAGTGGACGTTGCCGCGAACGACTTAGTCTTATTGCTGGCTTTGCCTTCAGATATCGAAGATGGCATTTTGGACTCCAGCAAATGCAAGGCCTTCCTTGTAAAGAAAGGCCAAGCGGTCGCCCTTCGCCCCTACGTCCTCCACTTCTCTCCCTGTAAATACGAAGGGAAGCCCTTCCGCTGCGCGGTCTATCTCGCGATGGGTACCAACCGTGACCTCACGTGTAAACCTCGCGACCCGATGCTATGGAAAGAGAACAAATGGCTGCTCGCCCATCCTGAATCCAAACAAGCTAGCTTAGGTGCCTATATTGGCATCAAAGGGAAAAATATCGAGGTTTTATGACCGTTTTTGAGATTTTATTCCTCATCGTCATCTTGCTCACCAACGTGATACAAGCCATCACGGGCTTCGCAGGGACCGTCCTTGCGATGCCCGTTTCTTTGCGTCTCGTTGGGAGCGATGTCGCAAAACCAGTTCTCAATCTTGCCGCGTTGATCATCTGCCTTGCTGTGGTCATCCACCACTTCAAGGATATCCAGTGGAAAGAGTTCGCGAAGATGATCTTGTGCGTCGGCAGCGGTTTCGCCCTCGGCTTCGCGGTGCAGCTGCTTCCCATCAATGGGACGATTCTATTAAAGCTCTATGGCATCGTCATCATGTCGATCGCCTTGATCTACCTCTTTCTCGACATCGACCACGTCCGCATCCCCACGTGGGTGCTCTACCTTTGTTTGTTCTTAGGTGGATTGCTCCACCAAATGTATGTCTCGGGTGGGCCACTCGTCGTCATCTACGCGATGAAGACGTTTAAGAACAAGAACTCCTTCCGCGCGACGTTATCGCTGATGTGGATCGTTCTCAATGGGTTTCTCTTTGGCACGCATATGGCTTCGGGATTATTCTCGGCGCATCTTTGGATCCTCGTGGGCATCGCCTTCGCGGTATCCTCGCTCTCTTATATTGTCGGGAGCATGCTCGCGAAGAAATTGCCCCATGACATCTTCATGAAAATCACCTACGTGCTGCTTTTCATATCGGGCATCAGTTTGATTTTCTAAACTTTGTTGTAGACGAGGAAAACCCCGCGGCCAATCGGTCGCGGGGTATTTTCTTACTTTAAGATGAAGGCGCAGAGGTCGTTATAGACCATCTCCTTCTCCTTTTCGTTATGGATCTCATGACGCATATGGGGATAGAGCTTCAAGGTCACGTCGGTAAGCCCAAGTTTCTTATAGGTCTTTTCCAACCAGCGCGGGCCCTTGCCGTTTTGTCCGACGGGGTCTTCCTCGCCGGCGGTGATGTAGACCACTTCGTCTTTGGCGATACCTTTTAAGGCCTTTTTGCTCCAAATCTCCGCCATGCCCTTAAGGAATTCATGCCAGAATCCGCCGGTAGGCATATGGCCAAGATAGGGGTCTTCGATGTATTTACGGACGTTTTCTTCATCATAAGAGAGCCAATCCAAATCCGTCTTGCGGTCCTTGATGCCTTTGCCATAGGCACCGACACCGAGGTTGGTCATGGTGGGGTTCGGCTTATTCCAGTTCCGCTTATTGACCAAGATGCGGGACAATGCCTTCGCGGTGACCATTAGGGCGCGCTGCCCGCCATTGGAGCCGATGAGAATCGTCTTATCGGCGGAATGCGGATAGCGTTCGAGGCGGGACTGGGTCATGAAGCTGCCCATGGAGTGGCCCGCTTGGGTAGTGGGTAGGCCATTCTTCTTCGCCATCTGGTTCATGAGGTGGATGGCGTCGACGGTTTTTGCAAAGGCGTCCTTCGGCCACTTTTGTAGATCCGCTTCCGTCGGAGCGTTCAAACCTTGTCCGAAGGCGTCAAGGATCCAAACGTTGATGCCCTGGGAAGTGAAATACTGCGCCATCAAATCGTAACGGAAGGCATATTCCTGCATGCCCGTGATCATCGTCAGGTTCGCCTTCGGCTCTTTCGCTGGCCAATGATAGCCTTTTAACGTCTCCCCGGAAGGAAGATGAATCTCAAAAATCTCTGCCATATGTATCGTTCCTTTATGTGAGTTTATTCTACTCTATATTTATCGCGCGGGCGAGCGCATAAAGACTTCCGCCCCTGTTTTCGGTAAGTACGCTTATCGCTTTAACCTGCATGGCAAAAGGCTATAATCTTCTCCCGATGAATTCCCGCGAAATACGTTTACGCCACCTTTCCTTCCTCGGCATGGTACTGGTCGTCGTGCTTTGGGGTCTTGCTCCGCTCTCGGGGAAGATTCTTTTTCGCGATAACGCCTATTCCCCCGCTTTACTTATCGCCTGCCGCGGCTTAGTTTCGGTGGTTGTCATGGGCATCATTTTGTTCTTTTCGGGCCGCTTTAAGAAACTCAATAAATCTTATTGGATCTGCCTTCCAGCAGGACTCGTGATGGGCGGGGCGTATCTATTCCAATTCATCGGTTTGGAATCCACGTCCCTCGCGAAAAATACATTCTTGGAAAGTTTCTCGGTCGTCGTGACGCCTTTAGCGATGCTCTTGCTCACTCGAAGCAAGCCATCTTTATCCAGTATCTTGGCCGCGATCTTTTGCTTTGTTGGAGCGTTTGTCTTATGCGGCAACGGCTGGGATTTCTCTTCCCTGTTCAGCGTACCGACATTTGGCGACATCTTCTCTGCGATCGGCGGTGCCTTATTTGGGGTGAATATCGCGATGACCAAAGTCTTCTCCAAAGACAAAGACCCCTACCTCTATGTCTTTTTCCTGTTGCTCATCATGACCATCATGTCCTTTGGCTATGCCCTACCTTTTGAAAAAGGACTGACATTCTCTTGGCATTACGATCATTTGCTCTTGCTGCTCTTCCTTTCCCTCGTCTGCACGGTAGGATGCTGGGTGATGCGCACCATTTGCCTCAAGCGCGTCAGCGCCGTCACCTGTGCGGTCTTAAACCCCATGTCCGCGGTCATCGCCACCTCCATCAGCATCGCCATGGGCATCGAAGGATTCTCCTTCAACGTCCTTTTCGGTGGACTCATTATCACCTTGTCCATCTTACTCTCAGGCATCGTCGACGCCCGAAGCGAAGCCAAGCTTGCTCTTAAGCCCATGGTCAACGATGAAAAAAGCGTGGAAAAACCCTGAAAAAGGACTGAAAAATTTTCTTCCCTTGTTTCGTCTACAAAAAAGTTGGTTTAAAATAGGGCCATGGCAGAGAAGAACAAAATCATCATCGTCGACGATGAGCCTCAGGCTTTAGCTTCTTTTTTATTAACAAGTTTAGGCAAGGACTTCGATTACCGCTTCTATTGCGATAACCCCTATGACGCCGTGGCATACGTCGAAAAGCACCCTGTTCAGGCAGTGTTCATGGACATCCGCATGCCCAACGCGAATGGCGTCGACCTCGCACGCGAAATCCTCGCCGTGAACAAAACCGTGAAGATCATCTTCATCACCGCCTTTACCTTTGATGAAAAGGCGATTACGACCGAACTTGGCGACCGCGTCCTTGGCTTTGCCTATAAGCCTTTTGACCCCGTGAAGATTTCGACCTTCTTCGCGCAGATTGAAGAACGCCGCCGGGACATTGAACTTCGCACTTTCGCTTCCTTCGATCTCTTCGTTGATGGAACCCCGGTCGAATTCACTTCCAGCAAATCCAAAGAGCTTCTCGCCGTCCTTACCGTCCATAATGGCTCTACGTTGACTCTTGAAGCTTCCATTGCCAAGCTTTGGCCCAACCACAAAGTCGAACTCTCCAAGCGCCTCTACCGCGACGCGAAGATCCGCTTGAAGGCGGTGCTCGAAAACGCGGGCATTGGTGACCTCGTTACCTTCGGTTATGGGTTCCTGCGCATCAACCGCGAAATCGCGCGCTGCGACTATTGGGACTTCCAAGCCAACAAGGTCAAGGCATACATGGGCGTGTTCATGCCCGAATACGAATGGGCGAAGGAATATAAATACCCCATGGACCTCAAGATGGCAGGTCTAAAATAATTCCGAAAAATCCAAATATCGGCCTCAAAACTGAGGCCTTTTTAATTTCTGAAGGTAATATAGATCGTCGTACCGTTCGAGGAGGAGCTCACTTCGGCGCGCCCTTCGCTAAGCAGACCGACGCGACGGAAGACATTGCTCACCCCAATGCCTTGGCTAAAGCGGGCGGGGTCGGCGCCGATGCCATTATCCGAAACGGTGATCTTCCATAGGCCAAAATCACTTCGGGAAACGATGTGAATCATTCCATCTTCTTTTTGCAAGATGCCCGAGTGGATGAGGGCGTTCTCCACTAGAGGCTCAAGCAGCATCGGCGGGATGGGCAGATTCTCATCCTCGATCTCGGTGACCAGGCGCACCTCTGAATTATGTTCGATCGAATATAGGCGTACCAAGCCATCGATGATCGCCATCTCTTCCGAAAGAGGAATCGAGGTGGCGGCGGAGACGCGGGCGATGCGGTGCTCGAGGTCGATGAGCTCGTTGAGTAGTTTTCTCCCCTCCTTCTTATCCGCGTGGTAGGCGACTTGGACGTTATTGAGGACATTGAGGAAGAAATGGGGTCGAATTTCGGCCTTAAGCACGCGTTCCTCGATGGTGATGAGCTCAAGTTCCTTCTTCGCGAGGGCTTCGTTTTCTTCCTTAGCTTTCATAAACCGCTTTGCCTGGGGGTAAACGAGGCCAAAGCAATAGGCAACGATCGGGACGAAAAGGGCGAAATAAGAACTGACAAAATACGGCGCGACATAAAGAGATACCGCGATGGAGAAACTCGCGACATAGAAGGCGATGAAGCGGCTGCTGGTATTGCGGAGCAAGAAAGCCTGCAAAAGCGAATTCAATGAAAAGAGCAAGAATCCAATCCAACGAACTTCAGCAAAGCTCACGATAATCGCAGAAACGACGGCAATGACGTAATAGGGGATCGCGCGGAGCCCGTTTCGCCACCCCATGACCGTGAAACTCGATATCGCGGTCCACAAGATATACACCGCCGTCGGCGCTCCTGAAGGCCGAGCGATAATCGCGCCAAGCACCGTCAAAATCATGCAGAAAACCACGCGCACCGTTAAGACGCTATCGCGAAGCGGAGGGACGACGATCGAACAGGTAAACGTGAATACCGAGCAAAGAATCGCCACCCCGATGGACATGAGGAACATGAATTCGATGACGCGCGGGAACACCTGGATGAAGGAAAAGCCCACCACGAGGCCATAAGCAATGATAAAGAAGATCCATTCAATCTTGCGGTGATTCATTGGGCCTCTCCTTTTTCAATGGATACCCCAAGCGCATCGATGGTCGCGATAAGGCCTTGCAAGCTGCACCGCTCCTGCAGGGCGCGCGCGGTACTAGGCTGTAGCTGCAATTCAAAGGGGAATTCAAGTCGCGCGCCGCTCGGTGTCTCTTCGATGAAGATGACGTCGTCGCGGCTAAGGTAAGGACCGATTTCAAGCAAGGCTTGTTCAAAAATGAGAGGAGGCACCATGAAAGAGCCTTCGTCGACGTCAAGAACTAACTCCGCTTCAAAATGGTTGGAACCGGAGACGAACTCCCATACTTGGCCTTCGATTTCGCATTCCTTGGATAAGGGAATGGATTCTTCGCGAAGAGCATAGAGGCGCTTCCGCATTAGCGACGAAATGAGCACGAGCTCGTGGTCCCCTTCGGCGAGGGAGGATTCATACTTTTGACCAATGTAGGTCAAGTAACGGATGGCTTCCTCTTGGGTCGTGAACTTGGCTAAGGCGCGGTTACTTGCCGTCTTATAACGGCGTTGCAACATGGCGTCGTTTTTGCGGATGAGCGAAGCGCGGTAGACGTTATAGAAGCCAATCGTCAGCGAGACGGAGGAGATGACGAGGGAGCTGATGGTCGGATAAACGACGAAATGAACGCCGAAGGCATCCAGAGAATAAGCGAGGATCATTAAACCGAACGCAAGCAACAACGAATCCATGGAAAGAACCTGAATTTCACCAATGCCCCGCTTAATTCCAACCCAGTCCTTAATCAAGGAATAGACGGAGACGGAGACGAGCACCCCAAGGAAGACCGAGACCCAAGGGGTACCGTGGGCAAAGGTATAGCCAACCACCGCCAAGACATCAAGGATGAGCAAGGAAGTCATCTCCGCGGCGTAATAAGTACTCTTTGAACCGTAATAGGAATAGAAAAGAGATAAAGCGACGAGCCCGCCAAACGATGCCACCGCCAACGCTTCCGCTGCGGGGAGAGAGAAGAGTAACCCGGCGGAAATTAACGCCGAATCCATCGAGCATAGATAAAGAACCGCCTCAAAGAAGACGCCACCGATCAGTAGCATCGGCCTCACGCCGACTTTGCTTAATCGAATCGAGGCGACGCCGATCGCGACGGACGCGAGCATGAAACCGAGTGAAATCGGGAATGCGATGGATGAAGAAAATGTGGCAGCTCGGGTACCCTCAATATAGACGAAACCCAAGTGATGAGCTCCGCCATCACCTGTGTTGCCAACTTCCATCACATATTCCACGATGCCCGAAGAAGGCACAACCACCGAAGCGTCATAAACCGAAGCGACGCTGATCAATGAATTCTGGGGCGATTTGCTCGGCTGACCCGTCTGCGAAGAAAGGACGCCGTTAAGATAGATGCGGTTGGGAATCTCGATGTTTTGATAGGCGCGGACTCTGCTTCCTGGCGTTAGGCCACGGAGGTAGAAGCGATAGCTCGCATATCCACTGCCATCGAATTTCCCACCCTTGCCATCGTCTTTACCAGTCCATGGACTTGGGGTGGAATAGGGAATGGACTTTGGCTCTTCGAGAACGTCGCTATAGATCCACTGGCTATAGAAAAACTCCACTTCACCATAGAGGTAGCGGTTCTTTAGCCGCGCAGTGTCAACGTCTTCTAAATCGACGTAGCCATCGCGAACAAAGCGGACGTTTGATACGGTTGCAGCCGTAATGATGATTTGAACGATAACTGGGCCAAAGCCGACAAGAAAAGAAGCCAAAATGGGAAGAATGATCCGCAAAAATGGCTTCTTTTTGTTTTCTTGGGAGGGTTTAGCGAGCAAGAGAAACCTCAGTTGGCTTTCTTTTTCTTCACGCCGAGGGCCTTCATCGTATCGTCGATGAGGCGGAAGGATTGCTTGAAGGTCTTATCGGAGATGACCTTGATGTAGCTCGGCATGCCGGCGTATTTCTTGTTGTTGGTGTCGTCGTTGACCTTCATCTTGGTGCCGTCATAGGCCTTCGGCTCGATCGCGGCATTGATGCGAAGGTGGACGCCGCCTAAGGAGAGGGCGATGACCACTTTCTTGCCGACGCGATAGGAATCATATCCGAAGCTCACGCGGTGAGAGCAGCCATAGGTATCGATAAGATAAGCGGAGAGGGCTTTGTATTTCTCGCGGATATCCTTCGGGGCCGCGGCAACTTTGTCGTCGAAGGAGACGGTGTGGATGGAGTGCTGTCCATCATCGGTTAAGCCAGGACCGAAAGAAGCGAGCTTGCGGGTGGGCTTATAGGGCTTCGTGCGTACGGGGCGGCGGATCGGAGAAGGACGCTTCGGCGCGGGAACGGCAGCTTTTGCCGGCGCAGGAGCGGGAACCACCACGGGGGCAGGAGCGGGCGATGGTGCAGGCTTCGGTGCGACGCGCTTACGAGGCTTGCCTTCATAAAGGACGTGCTCGACGCCATTGATTTCCATGACGACGGTCTGATCCTCGGTGATCTCAATCGTGATGGGTTCTAATTCGTTTGCCATGGTCTTTTCCTCCCTGTTCATGGTCTTCGTAGTAGATTTGCTCGGATCTTCTTTGCGCTCCGCGCAAGTGATGCGGTAACGTTGCAGGTATTTCGCCGAAGCAACGTCTTTATGGATGGTGTCGGGCATCTGGTCGAGGAATTCATATCCCGCCGAACGCAATGCCTTAGCTGCATAAGGGTTAAAATCCCCCACGCGAGCCCAAATCACCCCATAGCCTAACCCAAAACCAAAATCGGTCAATGCCCTTAACGCCTCCGTGCCATAGCCTTGATGCCAATAGGGACGGGCGAGCATGAGCTCGATGCGGCGCTCGGCAGGGTTTACGCCCCCTTCAAGGGACTCCTCGGCAAAGCCGATGAAGCCGATGAGCTCGTCGCCAAGGCAGATTCCATAGTAGCCTTTATCGCGGAGTTCATTGAGGACGCATTCGGTCGCGACGATGTCGTTGGGCTGGGTGAGGCCCATCATCGCCAAAGGACCGGGTTCCTTGACCAGGTAGAAGAAGTCGACGAGGGCCACTTCAGTCAATCTTCGAAAAGCGAGGCGACTCGAGGTGAGGAAAGGCGTTTGTTTTCCCTGCGAAGAGACGTCCTCTTGCTCTGATGACATGGCGCAATCCCCCTCCACTGTCCTGGATTTATATTGATTTTAAAAGTTCGTCAAAAAAACATCAATCCCGCGTTGCGCTCGCACGCAAAGATTTTTTCCTGTTTTCACCCGCAAAACGGCATTGATTTCCCTCTCATGAAAGAAAAAGCCCCTTCGATGAGGGAGGGGCGAATAGTGTCAACGATTACTGGATGCCGTTCGGATTTTTCTTTTGGAAGGCATAGGCGTCGCGGCAAGCATCTTCGACGGTACGGGTCGCTTTGTAGCCCAGTTCCTTATAGGCTTTATCGCAGTTGGCGTAGAGGAAGGGAAGGTCGCCAGCCCGGCGCGGTCCAACCACGTAAGGAATCTTGACCCCCGTGCCTTTTTCAAAGGCAGCGAGGACCTCGAAGACGGAGGAGCCTTTGCCGGTGCCGAGGTTATAGATGACAAGCCCCGGGTTCTCCATGAGCTTCTTTAAGGTCATGACGTGGCCGATCGCGAGATCGACGACGTGAATGTAGTCACGCACGCAGGTGCCATCAGGCGTCTCATAGTCATCGCCAAAGACGGTGAGATGGTCGCGACGACCGACCGCCACCTGGGTGATATAGGGCATGAGGTTATTGGGAATGCCGTTAGGATCTTCGCCAAGTTCGCCCGAGGCATGCGCGCCGATGGGGTTGAAATAACGGAGCAAGGCGATGTTGAAGTCGGGATTGGCTTTGCTAAAGTCGGTGAGGATGCGCTCGATCATGGCCTTGGAGGTGCCATAAGGATTGGTGGTTTCGCCAAGCGGGAATTCTTCCTTGATGGGGAGGCTTGGAGGAACGCCATAGACCGTCGCCGAGGAAGAGAAAATCAAATTCTTCGTCCCGTGCTTTTTCATGCAGCGGAGCAGCGTGAGGGTGGAGCAAAGGTTATTGGAATAGTATTCGAGGGGTTTGCCCACGGATTCCCCTACCGCTTTTAAACCCGCGAAGTGGATGACTGCATCGATGGGTTGCTTTTCAAAGACCTTGTCCAAAGCCGCTTCATCCGCGACGTCAAGTTCGGTGAAGGCGGGACGGACACCCGTGATTTTTTGAATGCGATTAAGGACCTCGAGTTTTGAGTTAACCAAGTTGTCCACGATGATGGGCGTGTGGCCGGCGGAAAGAAGTTCCACGACCGTGTGCGAACCGATGAAACCGAGTCCGCCAGTGACTAGAATGTTCATATCTTCTCCTTTGCTTTATCCAACGAAGATTTTTTCTTCGCAGAAGCCTTGTTTTTCGCTTTCTCTTCCTTCATCTCTTCGCCGAGTTTGAGAATGATGTAGTCGGAAAGCAGTTTGTTCGCCTGCGCTTGGATGGCGAGGCGCATCGCAATGAGCCCCAGGGCGTTCCGCGCGTTTTCCGCAGCGAATTCCGGGTTGTTCTCGCAGTCTTTTTTGTACCGCCTTTGGATGGATTCCACCCTGCCTTTGGCCTTGATGGAGGCGTCGGAGAGGAAGGAGGATTCCACCTCGGACCAGAAGCGGTAAAGTTTCTCCTTGTTGGGGGAGATGCCCTGATCGAGGTCGATGAGGACGCCCATCTCCGACATGGAGACGGTGGTCTTCATCAAGGTGATGGCGATGAGGTAGCCGATCTGTTCCTTGGAATATTTCTTTTTCGAAGGCTCGTCGATCAACTTTGCCTTGACGTAGTTATTCACCATGAACGAGGTGAGGGGCTTGGCTTCGCTTGGGGAGAGCGCGGCGAGCAAGCCATTGATATAGGAAAGCACCTGCTCCATATAGAGGGCGACTCCAGGGAGTTCCTTGTACTTTGGAAGGGCAAAACGATGCACTTCTTCCAAATACTCGAGGATATCGGCGATTTCCTTTTCCATGGATTATCTCTTCTTGAGTTCTTCGGCCATGACCTTAGCGACGGCAGAAGGATTCACTTTGCCTTTCGCGGCCTTCATAACTTGGCCGACCAAGAAGCCGAGGGCGCGGTCTTTGCCGGCTTTGAAGTCGGCGATGGACTGCGGGTTGGCATTTAACACGTCGGTGACGAAGCCAAGCACCAAAGAGTCATCGGAGGACTGCTTGGTAATGCCAAGTGCCTTGATGGCGTCCTCGACGCTTTCCTCTGGGTGTTCGATGCCATAATGAAACATATCCACGACTTGCTTATGGGTGAAGCCGCCTTCCTGCGCTTTGGCTAAGGCGTAGAGGGTCTCCGGCTTTAAGGGGAATTCCTCGATACCGATGCCGTTTTTATTTAAATAGGCATTCACTTCGACGTTAAGGAAGTTGGAGATGGTCTTAGCGTATTTGCCATCGCCAAGGCAAGCATCGAAGTATTTCGCGGTGGCGAGGTTGCCCAAGATGATGTCGGCGTCGACGGGAGAAACACCCGCGGCAACGTAGCGCTCTTTCTTCGCGTCGTAGAGTTCCGGGCAAGTATCGATCGCTTCCTGGACGAAAGCTTCGGAAATGCGGATCGGGGTGATGTTGGGTTCAGGGAAATATTTGTAATCGACCGCGTCGGTTTTTACGCGCATCAAAACCGTCTTCCCCGAAGCCTCATCATAACGTCTCGTCTCCTGCTGGACTTTGCCGCCGGAGAGGAGGATGGCGCTTTGCCGGGCGATTTCATAATCGAGCGCGGACTCGATGTTTTTGGTGGAATTAAGGTTCTTAATCTCGACCTTGGTGCCGAACTTATCGGAGCCAAAGGGACGGAGGGAGACGTTGACGTCGCAACGCAGCGACCCTTCTTCCATCTTGCCATCGCTCGTGCCGGTATAGACGACGATATTGCGGATGGCCTCGACGTAATGCATGGCTTCGGTGCCCGAACGCATCTCCGGATGGGAGACAATTTCGATTAAAGGCACCCCAGCGCGGTTATAGTCAAGAAGCGAATAGCTCGCGAAGTGGAGTTGCTTGCAGGTATCTTCCTCCATGTGGATGCGCTCGATGCCGATGCGCTTCACCTTGCCATCGCGGTCGAGGATATCGAGGTAGCCCTCGCGTCCGATCGGGTGAAATTGTTGGGTGATTTGGAAGCCCTTTGGAAGGTCGGCATAGAAGTAATTCTTACGGTCAAAGCGGATGAGGCGGTCGATTTGCATATGCAGGGCACTAGCGACGCGGATGGCATTGATGACCGCCGCTTTGTTGACCACCGGCATGGTGCCTGGGTAGGCCATGTCGAAGGGGGTGACTTGGGTATTGGGTTCACGGGTAAATCCGTTGGGCGAGGCGGAGAACATCTTGGATTTGGTCTTCATCTCGACGTGG
>JAFVCC010000008.1 GCA_017479485.1 Bacilli bacterium | reverse complement strand
GGAGATCTCCGAAACGCTCGAACGGGAGACGGGAACGAAGCCCAAGGTGGTCATGGAGTCCACCGGCGTCTACTCGAAGCCCGTGATCAGATGGGCGGAATCGCTGGGGCTGGAGGTCTACCTCATATCGCCCCTGGAATCGGCGAAGGTGAGGAAGAGCAAGCTCAGGCCGACGAAGACCGACGCGCTCGACTGCGGCGTCATAGCGGAGGTCGCGTACACGAGGGGCGTGAGGAAGCTCACCGCCGCGTCATCCCTATATTCCCAGCTCTATTCGCTCTCCAGAAGGAGGGCGGCGGTCGTCGACAGGCTCGTCGCGTCGAAGAACCAATACCGGAAAAGCCTCGATGCCGTCTGGCCTTTGCTCGACGAGGCATGCGAGCCGTTCAGCGGATACGCGATGTGGGCCGTGGGCAGATACAGGCATCCGGAAAGGCTCGCCAAGGCGAAAGAGGGATCAATCGTAAGCGCACTCGAGAGGGCAAAGGTCAGGACGGGCGCGGTATCCAAAGCGGAGATAGCGTCCAAATTGGCGGCCTACGCAAGGGACGCAATCAGCGGCTGCGGGCCGGAGGACGGCGAGGTCGATTCGCTCCTCTCCTCCCTCGATGACGTGGTTAGGGACATGAGGGCCTTGGACGAAATAACCGACCGATTGATCAGCCTCGCCAAAGGGCTTCCCCATTTCGCCCTCATCGCCTCGATCGACGGTATAGGCGACGCGTTGGCGGCGCTGCTCTGCGCCGAGATCGGGGATCCGTCCAGATTCAACGGCCGCAGCGGAATCGTCGCGTACGCCGGGCTCGATCCGACGATCCTCCAATCGGGCAAAAACGACGGCCTGCACTATTCCATAACGAGGAAGGGCAACGCGTTCCTCAGGAAATACCTCTACCTCGCCGTCGGGAACATGGCCATGCACAAGGCGGACAACGCGATCACGAGGTTCTGCTCCAAAAAGAAAAGCAGCGGCCTCTGCCACAAGGCGGCTGCGACTGCGGCCTGCAGGAAGCTCCTAGTTGTCATCTGGGGAATGCTTCGCAGCGGGTCCTTCTTCGAGAGATAGTTTAGCAAACCGCATAGATTTTAAAAGGGGATTCCACGCCCCGTTTTCGGCATGCCCCCAAAAGAGAAAGCGCGGAAAGAGAAAAGACTACTTGACAAGACTTATCCTATTTATTTATCGCAAAAATCTCTGTAAAACCCTAACCTTTTCTGGGTTAGGAGCCCTTGATAGAGATATTGATATTCCCCGTGCTCGTTTTGGCGCGGCAGATGCCAGAACCCTCTACGGAAGGCGGGACGTTCACTTTGCCCGTGGAGGTAATAATATCAAACTCCTTCGGGGAAAGAAGGGTGGCATTAATGCTGCCCGTGGTAGTCTCGAGGTTTAAGAAACGCGCGTCGCAGTCGTTTAAGGCGACCCTCCCCGTTGAAGCGCGGGCTTCTATGCTGCGAGTAAGCACGGAATCGCGGAGGGTGATTTTCCCTGTCGTTGCGTAGACCATGAGGTCTTCCGAGGCAACTTTCGCATCGATATTCCCGGTTGAGGCTTCGATGGTCACGCTTTCTTTCGCCTTGATGTCGATATTGATATAGCCCGTCGAGCAACGGATGCCGAGCGTCTGGAAAGAAAAGTCGCTGGGAATATGAATCGATCCCGTTGAGGCGGTAAATTGGGCGTCGCCAAAAGTTCCAGCAGGGGCGAGGATGGTGACCTTCATGCGCTGGAAATTGAGCTCAAAGATGTTTTCGTACCACTTCCTCGTGTCGATGCTTTCAATGATCAATTTATTGTTCTCAACGTTGACGGTGTAATACTCTTTTTCGCGCTCCTCCACGATGACTTTGTAGGTGTTCTCTTTGGATGCGACGAGATCGAAGTCGGCAGTATCCACTTCGATTTCCATGTCACTCCATGGGGCGAGGTCGTATTCTTTCTTGATGAGCTGCGCGGAGAAATCCGTGTTGGCAATGCCGATGCCTAAAACCGTCCCGCCGGTGATGACTAAGGCGGAGGCGACGATGATGGCAATCAAGATTCTTTTTTTCATTTTTGGACCCTCCCTTTGCGCATGATCGCGGTTTTGATTTTGATTAAGATGGTTTTGGATAGACGCAAGGTCATGGTCGTCGCGGCTTTGCACGCGAAGAAGAAGAATATGGCAAGCCCTGCGGCGAGGATGGCTTCACCTAAGACGATCCAGTTGGCAGTGCCGTCAAAGAGGTAGGCGAAGAAACCGATGAGTCCGCCGAAAGAAGCAACGGCCAAGCTAAATTCAATGACGTAACAAATGATGACGAGCATCCAGATCAGCAAATAGGAGATGAGGACTAAGATGCCCGCGAGAATGAGGAGTGGGAACCATAATGGGAATCCGAGCACCAAAAGCACGATTTCGAAAATGCGGAGTTCTCGCCTTGGACGGAACTTTTCGACCACAAGTTTGGTGAGGGAGGTTTCGGAAGTGATGTCTTCGACCACTTTGTCCACACCGCCAAGTTCGGCTAAGGCCTCATCCTCGGTTTTTCCATCGGCAATCATCTCATCGATGATCTCACGATAGAACACGACGCGATCGTTTGCCTCTTCTTGGGGCAAACCTTGAAGACGTTCCCTCAGTTGGTTGAGGAATTCAATTTTGTTCATCGTCTTCCCTCCTTATTAATAAAGGAATAAATGGCCATGAGCTCTTTCCATTCCTCGTTGAAGTTCATAAGACGTTTCATGCCTTTCGAAGTGATGTGGTAGTACTTGCGTAACCTACCTTCGAATTCGGTGGAGCGAGATTCGACCATCCCTTCCTCAATGAGGCGTTTCAAGATGGTATATAGAGTCGATTCCGAAAGGTCGAGGACGGGTTTAACGTCCTTGATGATCTTATAGCCGTAGGAATCTTCGCTTTGCAGTGTGCTTAGAACCAGTACGTCAAGCACCCCGCGCCGTAATTGAGCGTCCATAATACCTCACATTTCGCTATACATCGTACTACGAGGTATTAATTAATCAAGCGAGTATTTCTTTAGTATGGCGCAATAGTGGTGGGTCATCTGGAAAAAGGAGGCACTTTTGCAACGAAAAAGGGCTGAATTTGCTTCAGCCCTAATCGTTCTTATGGTGCCGACTACCAGACTCGAACTGGTACGCTTTTGAAGGCGAGGGATTTTAAGTCCCTTGCGTCTACCATTCCGCCAAGTCGGCATGCGCTTGAAGCGCCTTCATATCTTACCACCAGCGCAAGCGCTTAACCACGCCAAAATTCACGGATTTTACGCATCAATTTATTGATGTGACATTCCGCGCTTCCTATAATTATCCCGCATGAATCAAGAACTCATCGCCGCTATCATCTACTTATTGGTAGGTATCGCCGTGCTGCTCGTCGGTATGAGCTTTATGTCCAGCGGCTTAAAGAAGATTGCGGGTAAAGGCCTCCGCAACTTTTTCCGTCGCACCCAGAATAACGGCTTCCTTTGCATGGGGATGGGCCTTGTCATTACTTTACTGATTCAATCTAGCGACGCCACGGCGGCCCTAGTCATCGGCTTCATCAACGCCGGCGCGATGGAAATGGGACAGGGCTTGTCCATCATCCTCGGCGGCTATATTGGCACGACGATTACGGGCGTCCTTGCTTCGTTCTCTTCATTGCCGATCTCGATGTATTTGCTGATCTTTGCCTTCGTGGGCATGGTCATGATGATGTTCTTCCACAATGAGAAGATCAAGAACGCGGGCGAAATCCTTTGCGGATTAGGCCTGCTTTTCTTTGGCCTGGCCGTCATGAAGGAATCCTTCGCTAATTCGGATATCAATACATTCTGCAAGACGTTATTCTCCAGCATTAACTTCCCGCCTCTTCTATTCCTTATCGGTGTGCTTCTTGCTGCGGTGGCGCAGTCTTCTAGCGCCATCACCTCCATCGTCATCGCCATGGTCGGCGGCGGCGCGCTCGAACTTGGCGCGGCGCTTTATATCGCTCTTGGCGCAACCTTAGGCACGGTGGCCAACACCTTGCTCACCTCGGTCAACGGCAACATCGAGGGAAAACGCACTGCGGTGATCGCTTTCGTCATCCGCGCGATTACCTCGACAATCGCCTTAGTGATTCTATGGATTTTCGAAGCCCCGATTGCCGCGGGATTACACATGATGGCCATCAACGGCTCCGACCAATTCCCGGTCGCGATGTTCACGGTTATCTACAACGTGATCTTCATGCCGTTAGTACTGCCGTTTATTCCGCTATTGGTTCGTTTTTTCACTCGCCTCATCAAGGACAAGAAGACGGCTCAATTCGAAAACACCGTCAAATATATTGACGACAAGTTGCTCAAATCACCAGAAGTCGCATTGGATCAGGTCCGCCTTGAAATTGTCCACATGTTCGACCTCTCTTATCAGAATTACCAATATGGTCTCGAACGCATTTTGACCTTCTCCAAAGAGCACAGCAAAGACATCGTCCGCATCGAAGGCGAAATCGACTATCTTAACGCCCGCATCACGGACTTCTTGATCAAGCTCGCTCCGCTTCTTCAAAGCAGCCGCGAGCGCAAAGTCGGCGCCTTCTTCCACGTCATTAACGACATTGAGCGTATCGGTGACCATGCCTATAACTTCCATGAGGCATCGGACGCGATGGCTGCGGAGGACCTCTCTTATAGCGACGCCGCCAAGGTAGAAATCAACCAGCTCGATGGCGTGGTCCGCGACATGTTCAAGGTCGCGAGGGAGATTTTCGTCAATAAGGACCGCAAGGCATTAAAGTACCTCCGTGACCAAGAAGAAAAGACCCACCAGCTCAAGCAAGACTTCTATAACAGCCATTACGAACGTGTCCTTAAAGACGAATGCTCGCAGAAGATGACGCCCTACATCTCTTCCTTCATCGTCGAATTAGAGCGCGTCGCCGACCACCTTACCAACATCGGCTATTCCATCATCAACCCCACCGGCGATACCCAAGACGAACTCAAGCAAGGTTCTCATAAAGTTGAGGCCCAATAACGATGAAAGAGATTGAACGCGAAGTTTTCGCGTCCTTTGCCTTGAATAAGAAAAGCCTCCAAGATTTTGGCTTTGACTTCGTTGATGGGGCTTATTGTTTGGAACGTCCTTTGCCCATCGAGGGATATACGGCGCGCCTAAGCATTGATGAGCAAGGCGATGTCGACGGCGTTATTATGGACGATGGCGAGGAATTTGAAGGCTTCCGTCACCAGATACTTGGGAGTTTCTCCGCTTCCGTGAAAGAAGCCTATATCGAACTGCTTCACGAAGTTCGCGACCATTGCTTCGTCTCCATTAAGCCAAGGCGTTATTACCTTCTGCCTTCAAACCCGGCGATCTATGACGTGAGGAGGGGTTTTGAGGAGAATGAGGGGTACCTCCATTGGCCAGCTCGAAAAAGGACCCACGAGGGAGACTATATCTTTATTTATTCCGCTCGCCCGTTTAAGGGCATCGCATTCTTATGTGAGG
>JAFVCC010000042.1 GCA_017479485.1 Bacilli bacterium | reverse complement strand
GCTACCATGCAGCCTCGCGGAAAACACGACATTTTCCGTTTCCTTTTTCGTGATGGCAGCGAGCTCGTCTATAACGACGTCCGCAAATTCGGCCGCGTTGGACTTTATCCACTCGAAGGCTACGAGACGCATTCTCCCTTTGCTGAACTTGGGCCAGAGCCATTCGATATGAAGCCCGAGGAATTACTTGCTCAGTTAAAGGGGAAGAATCTTCCCATCAAGCAATGCATCATGGACCAAAGCATCGTTTCCGGCATCGGGAATATCTATGCGGACGAGTCGTTATTTGCTTCTCATGTCCATCCGTTAGAGAAAGCCAAAAACGTTTCCTTGGAACAATGCCAGGCCATCCTTACAAACGCCTCGCGCATCATGAACGAGTCCATCGAAGAGGGTGGCTCAACAGTCCGTAGCTACCACCCGGGCGAAGGGATCGACGGTTTGATGCAACTACGTCTCCAAGTCTATGGCAAAGAAGGAGAGTCTTGCCCGCGATGCGGTTTCCCTTTGAATCGGATTACCGTTAATGGCCGTGGCACCACTTATTGTCCAAAATGCCAAAAATCGCCGCAAATCCCCTTCGTTTTAGGATTAACAGGCCCTATTCATAGCGGAAAATCCACCGCCGCGACCTATTTCATATCCCAAGGATATGCGCATTTTGACGCGGATGTCGTCGCCAAAAACGCCTATTTGGATCTCGCGGTCAAAAAAGCCGTCATCCACCTTCTGGGCCGAAAAGCTTACGAAGGGAAGAATCTTAATGCCGCTTACATCCGCGAGAAGCTGACCGCAAAACCATCCTTAAAGAAAGAGTTGGAAGCCATCGTCCATCCTTACGTCATCGCCAAGGCAAGAGAGTTTATTGCTGTTTCTAAAGACAAAGTTCTTTTGGATGTGCCCCTACTCTTCCCAAGCCATATGGACGAGTTTTGCGATGCGACGCTTCTGATCTTGGCGCCCTTAGAATTACGCGCTAAGCGCATCGAGGATGAAGGGCGCGACGCTTCAAGGTTACTTGCCATTAACCGCGACTACCCCTTAGAAGAAGCCAAAAGAAAAGCCCGCTTCATCGTTGACAATGACGCGGGGCTAGAAGAATTCTATTCGCGGTTAAAGGAACTCCCGCTTTAATGCACGGCGATGCCGGTGACGTCATACTCTTTGACGCAGCGGCGCTTGAGCAATTCCAGCAACTGGGTGGCACGTTCCTCGCCGATTTTGCTTTGGTACATGCTGACGATCTGTTTGAAGCTGAAGTCGCTCGCAAAGCAAGTAGGCAGATCGGCTTTATCGCGCGCGCTTAATAAGGGATATAGAACCGAGGTATAGACATATTCGGTCTTATATTCGTTGCCGAAATCATCGAAGACGAGGACGGAACAGGTGGAAAGCGAATTCATCAAGGATTCAAAGTCTTCATGGTCTTTGATGGATTTTTCTTTTAGTTCAGATAGGAGCAAGCCCGTATCGCAGAAGGCTCCTGGCCCCTTCTTCGTCGTCAGGTAATTCGCATAGCAAGCAAGCATAAAGGACTTACCCGAACCGGCTTTGCCATTAAGCCAAAGCCACTGCCCTGATCCCTTTAAGGAATTCGACATTGCCAAAAGAAGCGCATTTCGCGCGGATTTGCTGCGCTCAATGGATTTGAGGCTATCGTCGCGCCAGGCAGCGGGGAAGGAGCAACGGATGTAACGAGATTGGAACGAGGCGAGAGAAAGCATCTTCTCGCAGGGATCATAATGGCGGGTGATCACTCCACCTTCGCGGTCGAGGCGGAGGGAGAAATGGGGATGGGGTTTGGTACAGTTTTCTAGTCCAGGGCAAGAAGCGCAATAATGGACGTCCTCTTGGAAGTCTAAAAGCGCGCCGATATAGGTTTCGGCTTCGCTGCGGGTGAGCTTTAATTGCTGCGAGATGACGGGATAGACGAGAGGATCGTTTTTGAGTTCGGATAGAGACGCAGAAAGGAGAGACTTCACCTCCTCCGATTCGAACTTGCGGCGGTCAAAACCGTCTTTGCGGTCCAATTTCATCTTTTCCATGGCTAATCCCCAAACAGTTTCTTTAAAGCCTGTTCCACGGCTTCGTCAGACACTTCTTCTTCATTATGCTCCGGTATCGGCACAACAGGCACTTCGTTTGTCTTAATTGGTGCAATCGGCGCTTTCTTTTTCCTTCTATTGCCGCGGCTAAAGTAATCCATCGCGTCGCGGGCGGTGCGGCAGCCTTCGCGGACTAACGCCGCCGCGAGTTTCTCGCAATACGGCCAAGGAAGTTGGTTTCCTTGCTTGGCGAGGGTATAGAAGACGAGGGCGTTAACGCAGGGATTCGGGACGCCTAAGTCCATGCGGAGGTGCTCCAAAAGCTTTAAGTCCACTTTCGCGGGGTTATGGTTCTTCTGCATCACCTTCAAGAAGGCGCTTGGGGAAAGTTCATCCATGAGGCGGATCATCTTCGCGGTCTCGCTGTCGCCGGTGACTTCGGAGGATTCGCCTTTGTCTTCTTGAAGCGAAGGGATGCAGGTCGCTTTATAGGCGAGGGCGCTGAGGTTTTCCAGGTTGAGCTTCTTTCCCACGGGGGCATTCAGTTTGATGCAGTCGAAGGAAAGCTCCGCCATGAGTTTTTCCGAGATGGAATAAAGCGAAGCAATCTGGCCGACTTTGGAGAGTTCTTCTTCGCTTAAGATCCCCTTCCTTAAACCCAGGTTTTCCAGTTCGCGGGAATAGGCGACGGAATCAAAGCCCGTCCGGGCGGAAGCTTTGCCGAGTAATTCGAGGCCTTTGGTTTTTGAAAGGTAGAATTGCGCGTCGAATGAGGGCTTGAAGAAATCGGGGAAGGAAACGCTGATTTCCTCCATGTCATCCACCGCTTTATCGCCCTTATGACGGGAATAAATCCGCTCAAACTCGTCGAGGCCAAGTTTCCCTTTGAGGGTGCCCGAAAGCATGATATCGGAAGCAAAATCGAGAGTATGCAAGGGAGCATAGAGGCAATAAACGAAAAGCGTCGCTCCCGCGGTTTCCCCAACGAAAGTGCGGATTAGTCCCACCGCTTCTAAGGCCGACATCGCTTTCTCAAATTCCCCTAAGGTAATCCCGAGGGTAATCACGAGGGGCTCATGGGGATGGGCGGAGGAGTCTTCGCGGGTCAAGGCGAGATAGAGGGCAAAAGCATCCGAGCCGATGAGGGGCAAATAAAAATCCGTCAACGACGCGAGGTCCACGCTGACGTCGCCATAGCAACGCTTGCATTGGTAATAATCGTGTACGCTGACGGGTTTCATGGTGCGGATATCGTATCACCGACACCGGATTACTTAAAGTAATAAATTACGATTCCATCGGAGTTTTTCCAAGTTATTCACACCGATAGTCCCATAAAAACGGGCAAATTTTAAGTTACGCACATCTTGCGCACGTAGGCACTACGCGGAGATGTCTTGGTCGAGGTTGGCGTGGAAGCGAAGGGATGGATAATCCTTCTCGAGCTTGCCGATGATTTCGCTTGCGATGTCTTCGCCGCTACGCTTCGAAGCGATGTTGACGATGAGGTCGAAGGTCACGTATTGTCGCTCTTGGTCGAGGTAATAGCCATGGCATTGGAGGATATCGGGAATCTCATGGACGTAGCAGAGGAGCTTCGTCTTGATTTCCTTGGCCAAGGGTTCCGTGTCGTTGGAGGCATAGATGCCGACGGTCATGATGATGCCGTGTTTCTCGAACATGTAGGTTTGGATTTCCCGTTCGAGGGCGAAGATTTCCTTCGCGGTAATGTCGTCGGCCACTTCGATATGGATGGAACCGATCTTCTCGCTCTCTCCATAGGAATGGATGATGAGGTCATAGGCGCCGCGGACCATCGGATGGGCGCAGATGTCGGCTTTGATTTCCCTCGCCCACTTATCGTCGATGCGTTCGCCTAAAATTGGAGAGAGGGATTCCTTCATGGCTAAGACCCCTGAACGGAGGATGAATAAGCCAATGAGGATACCAGCATAGCCTTCGAGATAGACCTGAGCAAAATGAGATACCAACGCGGTCACGAGGGTCGAGGCACTTAAGGCGACGTCGAATAAGGCGTCGGTGCCGGAATTCTTTAATGCCGCGCTATCGAGACGCTTACCTTGGATGCGGAAGAAGATGCCTAGGCTCAGCTTAATCGCGATGCCTAAGCCGATAACGAGGAAGGCGACCCAGTCATAGGTCGGCTTCTCGCCACGGAAGAGCGAGGTGATCGATTCATAAATCGCAGAGCAACCCGCGAAGACGATTAAGGCAGCGACCACGGTCGCGGTCAGATACTCGATGCGGCCATAGCCATAAGGATGCTTTTTGTTGGGCTTTTTCGCGGAGAGCTTCGTGCCGATGATGGTCACGGTGCTGCTCATCGCGTCGCTCAAGTTATTGATCGCGTCGGAGATAATGGAGGAGGAACCGGTGATGAAGCCGATGAAGGCTTTCATCGCGATGAGGGCAATGTTGCCCAAAATGCCCACCAAAGAGGTGCGAACGATCTTCTTGTTTCGAATACTCGCTTCCATTATTCAAGCCATCCTAAAGTCTTGTAGCAAAGGCTATAGAGGCACTTCGCCTCATCGGGGGTAAGGTGGAGGCAATTGCCGATTTTTAGGGGTATGTCCTTCGCCTTTTCCTTAAGATTCGCCCCTTCTTCGGTCAATGAGATGAGCCGCTTGCGTCCATCTTGGCCACGTGTCTTATCCAGGAAGCCTTTCTCCTCGAGCTTTTGAAGCAATGGGGAAAGCGTGCCCGAATCCAGGTGTACCATCGCGCCGATATCATTGACGCTTAAGGTCTTCTTCTCCCACATCGCGAGCATGACGATATATTGGGTATAGGTCAAATTCAGCTCGCTAAGGAGAGGTTCATACTGCCGAACGAGGGCTTTACTTACGGCGTAAAGGGGGAAGCAAAGCTGGTTCTCAAGTAGCAATGGGTCGAATTTGTCTTCCATTAAAGGAGCTCCGCAATCTTGGATTCAAATTTGGCCGGTTTCTCGGCGGGGCCAAAGCGATCGACGACATTGCCGTCGCGGTCGACGAGGAACTTGGTGAAGTTCCATTTGATGCGGCCCTTCTTCTGCTCCTTGAGGAACGTGTAGAGGGGGTCTTCGTTTTTGCCGTTGACGTCGATCTTATGGAACTGCTTGAAAGAGACGTTGTATTTGAGGGTGCAGAACGAATGGATCTGCTCGTCGCTGCCCGGGGCTTGGCCGAAGAATTGGTTGCAGGGGAAATCGAGGATCTCAAAACCCTGGTCCTTGTATTTGCCATAGAGCGCCTCGAGGCCCTCGTATTGTGGGGTGAAGCCGCAGCCGGTCGCGGTGTTGACGATGAGTAAGACTTTGCCTTTGTAATCGGAGAGGGAGATATCCTTCCCTTCCATGTCCTTGACGGAATAATCGTAGATGGATGCCATAGTGATCCTCCTTAATACTGTTATATTGTATGCAATTTATTTAAGGTTGCAAGACTAATATGCGAACATATGCGTCAATACGTCTTCGTGGAGCGCGCCTTTGCGTAATTCAAAGGAAGCTTTCTTTAGTGCGTCGAGGAACCCCTGCTCCTTTTTGTAGTCGCTGCCTTTGGATAAAGCAATATGGACTTCGGTACGGTGGTTGCGGAACTCGATGAGGTTGCCAGCGCTTCCTTGGCCGCGCATATAGTCGATGATGGCTTGCTCAAATACCGGGGTGCTCCGCCCGATCATGCCCTTCTCTTGCGGAAAGCGACGGTCGTATTCCGCTTCTAAAGATTTGTCCGCAGGCGAATAGGGAAAGACGATATCGACGCTTAAGGCATGCATGAAGGAACTATAGGAAAGGGTGCAGACGAGTTCCTTATTTCCAATCGGAAGCGCGGCGACAATATTGGTTGAAAAAAGCGAACTCGAGGCGCTTTTGACCGTCAGCCCTTCTTTTTGGAGATATTCGATAACGCTGGGGTATTTTGAGAAATTCATAGGGGTTTTGCGATGGATTTTCGCGTTAAATCCATTGTAAAGCAACGCGGTTTATTGGGCAAGGTGGGCCGGTAGATTCGGGCAAAGGAAAAGCCAAGAGGCTCTTGTTTCCTTTCCTATCTCAAGAAAGGTGGGCACCTTGGTCCGCCGTTAGGATTCTCCGGCGAGGGAGCGTTCAACACGGGCTTCAGCCAGTCAGGTTCCCGGCATATTAATGTAGGGAAGCGTTATACCTCTTGGCACCTTTATTGTGGCAAAGATGAGGCCATGATTCCATAGTCAAAATTTATACATTGTCACCGAAACTCTTCGTTCCATGCGGAAGTAGGCCCGTTATCGCGAAGCAAATTATTTCTTTCCCTCGCGGCCTACGACGGCGAGGCGGAGCGTATTCTTCTTTGCATCTTCATCGTATTCGTGACGGATTTTGCCCGCGGCCTTCTCCACGAATTCATAGGAGAATAGATCCTCCGCTTCTGCGGGGTTATAACGTTCCCCATCATAGGTGATACTGAATTCGACCGAATTCGTTTTTTCATCATAGGTGATGGTCATATGGGCAGGCATTTTCTCTAAGACAGGCTTAAGGATGGCGCCAAACATTTCGTCATAGACGAGCTGGACGCGGTAACGTAGGGACTCCCCGACCATGTTCTCTAAGCAATATTGGTCGATCTGGCCAACTCCCGCATAGAAATCGTAGTCTGGGCCGTCGGCATGGATTTCCAAGACCTTTAACCCAAAGACAAAGCGCTTGGTGAGCTCCTTTTGGGGATGCTCGAAAATCTGCTCGGGCGTGCCATCTTCATAGACGCCGCCTTCCGCCATGAAGAAGATGCGGTTCGCCACGCTGCGGGCGAATTTCATTTCATGGGTGACGATCATCATCGTCTTGCCCATCTTCGCGAGCTTCACGATAACGGACTGGACTTCGCCAACCATCGTCGGATCAAGGGCGCTTGTCGGTTCGTCAAAGAGGATGACTTCCGGATCCATGGCCAAAGTGCGGGCGATCGCGACACGCTGCTTTTGACCGCCGGAAAGCTGGTCGGGATAATCGTTTTCCCTTCCTGCTAGACCAACTAGTTTAAGTAATTCGATGCCTTTGTCGTAGGCTTCTTGCTTGCTGCGCTTCAGGATATCCACCTGGGCGAGCATGATGTTTTCGATGATGCTTAGATGCCCGAATAAGTTAAAGGACTGGAACACCATGCCCATTTTTCTGCGGGCTAAGGTCACGTCATATTTGGGGGCGGTGATGTCAACGCCATTGAAGATGATCTGCCCACCCGTCGGGGGATCGATCATGTTGATGCAGCGTAATAGCGTAGATTTGCCCACGCCCGAACCGTCGATGATGGAAATGACGTCGCCGTCGTTGATGGTAACGCAAACGTCCTTAAGAGGCGTCAAGCCGTTGGAGTACTTCTTCTGCAGAT
>JAFVCC010000041.1 GCA_017479485.1 Bacilli bacterium | reverse complement strand
CAAGCCATCGATCTGGCTCTCGTTTGGATAGAGGCGGAAGCTGCCGGGCTTTGCCTCATCGAATTTCGCCCAGGCGCGGTTGTAGAACGCCTCGGTGAACGTTCGGACCTCTTCCATCAAGCCGAGGTTCGCTAATGTCTTTTCGCCGATGGGACTTCGGTAGATTTTGACGACGTCGTAGTAATGCCTCGAATAGCGACGCGGCATCGGTCCCGTTTCGCGGTGCGCCTCCTGATGCAGGATCATCGCCTTTTCCCAAAAGGTCCGTTCCGGGGAGAGCACGCGCACGGCTCTTTCCTTTCCGTCGTCCAGCGCGGGAAGGGCTTCGAAAAGAAGCGGTTTGACATTCTTGGTCTCCGAAGGCAGCAATGCCGAGAGGGAGCTCATCTCGAATTTGAGCCTAGGCAGGAGATAGGGATCGCCATAGGAGGCGGGATAGCCGACGTAAAAGGCGAGGTCCTCCTTGACGAGCTCGAAGGAGAGCTGTGCCCCCAATTCCCTCTCGCAGTCCCTCTTCATCGCAGGAATCAATTCGTTTTCGAGGAAGTCCATCGCCTTCTCGTTGGCCTCTTTGGCGAAAAGTTCCCTTTTGTTACGGCTCGTCCCCTTCAGAAGAAGCGGGGACAGGTCCATCCCGATCGCCTTGGCGGAGATGACGATGTCGAGGTCTTCCGAAAAACGGTCGATCAGGCCATAGCATTTCGAGAGGCTGGTCCCGCCTTTGAACTCGAATTCGCCTTTATGGGGGCAGCGGGAAAAGAGGTAGTCGAGGAAGTAGGTGACCCAAAGGTCCTTCTCAACGATGGCTTCGCCTAGCCCTAGGTTCCTCGCCGCCGCGGCGATGAGCCCGGCGCGTTCGTATGCGCTTAGTCTCATGATCGTTTCCATTGTTTCTCCTCCTGTACCCGCATCGCGGTGTCATAAATCCATTCCGGCGCGGACTTTGCCTCGTTTAGTATTTGGCTTATTTCGCCTTCTCCAAGCGACTTGGCGAGCTCTTTGATCGTCGCATCATCGACGTTTTCCCTTCCCAAGGCCTTCATCGCCTCCACGAAGAGCGCCGTCTTATGCGACATCCCCTTGATGAAGCGGGTGCTCTTGTGGCGGAAATGGAGCGGGATCCCGTCGATGAGGTAGTCGCGGTATGGCCCATCGCTACTATAGACGTACTCGGATGGGACCTGCGTCGAAAGGCCTAGCGCGTTGAGCGCGGTCTCGCCGCTAGGGACGATGCTCCAGCGATGGAGCGAGGCGATCTTCCGGGCGACCTCATGCACGGAAGGCGGGACCTCGATTCCCAAGACCGTCTTAGGCCGATAGTAGATCCCGTCGATGGCGCGCCGCAATTTCCCGTCCTCGGCCAAGCGCGAAAGGACGACTTTCACGTTGCTTGCCTTCCCGTAGTCGAGGAAGTCGCTGATATGCCATAAGGAGAGTTCTGGGGCTTCGCTGATTGCTTTTTCAATAAGGGACGCGGTGGAATTCATGTTACTAAAACTATATTATTTTGGTAACATAACACAATAGCCATCTCGCTCTTTTGGCCATAGTATTTATTCACGGTACTCTGGGGTTCTAATCCCGCATCGTGAACCATATCCTCAATTTGCTCAATGCCATCTAATCTTTCCGGAAGCACGGACTACTCATCGCCTACTTAAATTCCGCGAAAAGTTTGGTGGACGAGAACATTACTCGGGCATCGAAACACGATCGCCGATGATGTTTGCGGTGGAGCACTCCGCGATAGTTTGACCAATCACGGACTTTTAGGGCGTCCTTTCGGCGGGAGCCCCACAAACAATTGCGTGAAACACAGGTGCGTGCGTTGCATTATAATTGCATATGTGCTATTGTTTTCTTGAGGCGAAACCATTATGGATAACCAATTGATTGACCTGAGAATCGAACTGCCCGAATCATCTGATATCGTCGCGGACGTTGCGGAAATCGTATCCCAGAGCCGCCGACTTGCTTACGCCGCCGTCGACGTCGTTTTGCTCCAGCGGAATTGGCTCATCGGCAAAAGGATCGCCGAAGAGGAGCTGAAGGATTCCAGGAAAGAGAACTACGGCCTTGAGATCATCGAGACCCTCTCAAAAGAGCTATCAAAGGAATTCGGAAAGGGCTTTGACAAAGTCAACCTCTATTACTATTTAAGGTTTTTCAAGGCGTATCCAAACATTTTTTACACAGCGAGTAAACAATCTTTCGTCAGCTGGTCCCATTACCGTTTATTGCTGGCAATCGATGATTTAAAGGCCCGTCAATGGTACGAGTCCGAGGCAATCCGTTGCGCATGGAGCGTCCGGACGCTGCAGCGCAACATAGAGACGCAGTACTATTACCGAATCATCGCGTCCCAAATCAAAGAACCGGTGGAGGAGGAGATGAAGGCAAAGACCGCCGAGTTCCAGATGGATCGGCTCGAGCACGTCAAGAATCCGGTCATCCTCGAGTTCCTCGGCATGTCGCCGGACGTGTCGTATCTGGAAAGCGATCTGGAGTCCGCGATTATATCGAATTTGCAGAAGATGCTCATGGAACTAGGCAAAGGATATGCGTTCGTCGGGAGGCAGTACCACATCCACACCGAGGCCAGGGACTATTATATTGACCTCGTCTTCTACAACTATATTTTGAAGTGCTTTGTCCTCATTGATTTGAAGGCAGGAAGGATCGAGCATCAAGACGTCGGGCAGATGGACATGTATGTCCGTATGTTCGATGAATTGAAAAAGGACAAGACGGATGGCCCGACGATGGGTATCGTGCTATGCTCTGAAACGGATGAGGACATTGCCAGGTATTCCTTGCTTAAAGGAAACGAGCACCTCTTTGCCACCAAATACAAGCTCATGCTTCCCAGCGAAGAACAGCTAAAGGCTGAGATCGAACATCAAAAGGAGCTCTTCTACCTACAGCACAAAAAGGAAGGGCCCGATGAATAGTCTTGCCGGTGGAGACTTAGTCGCGGAATTGGTGACTGCAAGGAAAAAGAGGGGGCTCAGCCAGGCGGAGCTCGCCGTCCGAGCGGGGCTGCCCCAGTCCACGATAGGCCGCATCGAAGCTCGCCTCGTTTCACCCAATTTGGAGACGTTGAATAAGATTTTGCCGGTTTTGGGGTTGCGTCTCCATCTTTTTGGGGATGATTAGTGGTTCGCCCTTCGGAAACATCCGGTTATTCAAAACAAACTATGCCAAAGCCAAGAACCCGACTATATCGAAAATTCTAGGACTACTCTGGACTACTCGGCTCCCGAAAGACTCGGCGATTATTTGTGGTTTAATGGCGTAGCAAAGCGGTTGAAATGTGGACCGCTCCCCGCATCGCGCTCCACCCTACGAAAATCACCAAAGTGGTACTAGCACTGCTCGCCTTTATGGATCAGAGCCAAATCCAATCCGAGCGCCTCGCACAGCAAAGAAAGGGTCGCAATCGTCGGGGATACCCTCTTCGCTTCAATGCGGGCGATGGCAGCTTGTTTCATGCCACAGCGCTCGCCTAGCTCCGCCTGGGTTAAGCCAAGCCTTTTTCTCTCCGCGATCAATTCATCGACGATACTCATCGCTTGATCCCTTCTTCGATCTCTTCGATGGACGGCAGGTCGGATTGCAGTTCCTCGGGCAATAGATTCGTCAATTTGTACTCGGCGATCCCAATGGGGACCGACATCATGTTAAGGGCGTATTTGGCAAACAACGCGTCCTTGCTCGCTACAACAAGCAAACCGATTGTTGGATTGTCCCCTTCTTTTCTTAGCTGGCGGTCTACTTCGCTTACATAAAGTCCAATCTGCCCAAGGTTCTCCGAGTCCAACTCTTCGATCTTTACCTCAACGACGACATAGCAACGTAGCTTCAGGTTATAGAAGAGCATATCTATGAACTTCTCTTTTTCGCCGACCTCCAACCGGACTTCCCGCCCAAGGAAAGCAAAGCCGCTCCCGAGCTCCAGAAGGAATGATTCAATGTTGTCGATCAAGGCATTCTTCAGGTTCTTCTCCTTGTATTCTTGGTCCAACGTCAAGAAACTGAAGTCATAAGGATCCTTGGTTAACTGTTGGGCTAAATCCGATGTACCTTCCGGCAAAGAAACCGCGAAATTCGTCACGGCTTTGCCTTGGCGTAGGTACAGCCCGCCTTTGATGAAGTTGGTCATGACGGCCCTCGACCAGCCGTTGGTAACGGCCTCACGAATGTAGAATAGCGATTCCTCCACGGATTTGCAGTGTCGAAGCAGCATTTGGTGATGGCCCCACGGAATCATGAAAATACCGCTCAGGCTGGCCTCGTTGTTCACGTTTTTAAAATTGTTAACAGGTTGTTGACGATTCTCCATTCCCGATTCGTTAACAGGTTGTTGACGATTGCTGAGCAGGGGCGAGTATCTTTCATAAAAAAGCCTCATATACCTAAGATTGGTCACCGAAAAACCGCGGGCATCCGGAAGCGTTTTTCTAAGATCTGCACTCAATCTGGAGTAGAAGCCCGATCCGTAGGTGGATTCATATCCTCTTTTCGAGATTTGCTTGTTGGCGCACGATGGTAAAACAATACTTCTTACTGTTGAAATGGTGGCTGAAGAAGAATTTGCTCCAGAAAAATCGTCCCGATTTGAGTGGCAATATAGTGGTAGCCATTTTCGGATTTATTCGATGCCGTATACGCTTTTTGACACTCTGGTTCACGACGCGGGATAAAAGTTGTAATTTCCTAACAAATACTAACAAATACTAACAAATCCTAACAATTGATTCACTTTGCCTTTAGTGGGAAAATACTAACAAATCCTAACAGACAAGGAGGAACCATCCCATGAAAGACAATCCATTTGTGCTCATGTTCGGCAAGGAACCGTATGTAACGATTCCCCGAAATCAGATCGCGTCCGAAATCATCGGTGACTTCTCAAAAGCCATTCCCTCAAGTCAAATCTACGTCCTGATCGGCGCAAGAGGGGCTGGTAAGACGGTGCTTCTGAGCGAAATCTACAAGAAAATCGATGGTGAAAAGGATTGGATTGCGGTAGATGTGAACCCGCACCGAGACATTTTGCCGGATTTGGCGTCCATCCTTTACGATAAAGGCAAGATGAAAAGGCTTTTCCTAAAGGGAAGCCTTGGCATATCGTTTCAGGGGCTTACGTTCTCCATCGAGGGCGGTTCGCCGGTCACAAGCATCACGACCGTCGTGGAGAGGATGCTCGAGCACATGGCGAAGAAGGGCAAGCGCCTCCTCATCACCCTCGACGAAGTAACGTCGGGGGAGAAGGTGAAAGAGTTTGCCCACGATTTTCAGTCTTTCGTCCGAAAGGGCTTTCCCGTATACCTTTTGATGACAGGGCTGCACGAGAACGTGATGAGCCTGCAGAACGACAAATCCCTCACCTTCCTCTATAGGGCCCCAAAGATTTTGCTTCGGCCGCTTGATTCCACCGCGGTCAAATCCTCGTATGTCAAAGCCCTTGGCGTCGACGACAAAACGGCGAATGAGCTCGCATCCCTCTGCAAAGGCTATGGCTTTGGGTATCAGCTTCTGGGCTACCTTTACTTCCGCCATGGGAAGATCGACGACGAGCTCCTCGAGGAATTCGATCACCAACTCCGCATCAACGCCTACGATAAAATCTGGTCGTCTGTCAGCGAGAACGGAAGGAAGATTGTCAAAGTCCTATGTGAGGCAGATGAGGTATCCGTTGCCTCAATCCTCGCCCAAACCGGTTTCGAAGACAAAGAGTTTTCCGTCTATCGGGATAGGTTGCTACAAAAGGGCGTCGTCATCAGCAAAAGAAGGGGGTACCTCTCTTTGGCATTGCCAAGGTTCGACGTCTTCGTTAGCCAAAACTGATTCCCGCGTCCTCCCACAAAACCTCGAAAACTTGCTGCAAAATCCTTTAAGTTTTGTGGTAAAACGCATCGAAAATCCTTTAAGTTTTGTGGTAAAACGCATCTAAAACCCTTTAAGTTTTGTGGTAAAGAGGTATATTTTAGGTGTCGTTATGGTGAGGAATGCTATGAGCGGACTGGATGAATACGAGATTGCAATAGAGTATGGCCACTATGTGAGCCGCGACGTATACGCGAAACTAAAACAGTGGAAAGACCATGATGCGCGTGAGCATAAGTGTCTTTTCCTCCGTGGCGCGCGGCGCGTCGGAAAGTCTTGCCTTGCCCTCGAACTCGCTCATAAAGAGTATCGCACCTTTATTAAAGTGTCTTTTGATCGAGCGAATAAGGATGTCAAAGACCTCTTTGTTAACGGACTTGAGGACCTCGACGTTTTTTATGACCGTTTGTCCGTTGCCTATGGAACTCAGCTTTACCCGGGTGAATCGTTGATTATCCTCGATGAGGTCCAGCTCTTTAAGCCGGCTCGGCAAGCGATCAAATCACTGCTCTTAGATGGCCGGTACGATATTTTAGAAACGGGCTCGCTGGCCTCGATTGTAAAAAAGGACGATGAAGAATATCTTCTCCCAAGCGAAGAGATCAGCATCGATGTTTTGCCCATTACGTTTAAAGAATACCTTAGGGCGGCAGGCAAAGACGACATGATCAAATTGCTTGAGTCCGCGTCGACCAAACACCAGGCTTTTCGTGCGGCCTATCGCAGCATTTACAATGAGTTCCGGCATTATCTTTTCGTCGGGGGGATGCCAAAATGCGTCGCCGTATATTTAAAGACGAAAGACTTGGTTGAAACCGAGAAGGAAAAAAGAAGCATTCTCAACCTTTATTACGGCGACTTCTCAAAGCAAAAGAAAGTGAACTCGCTTTATTTGTCTTCGATTTTTAATTTGATCCCGAGCGAGCTCTCTTATCACGACAAACGATTCAAACTCTCCCACATTAACTCCAATGCGCGAGGGCGGGAATATGGTTCCGCGTTTCGCTGGCTCAAGGACGCTGATATCGTCAATACGTGTCTGAATTCATCCGATCCTTCGGTTTTACCTTTATTAACGGCTAATGGGGATGACTTAAAAGCCTATTTCATTGACACGGGCTTGCTCTATTCCCTTTGCTTTATGAAAACGGATGAAGATGAACTGTTCTATAAGTCACTGATCTATGACAAATTGCATATCAACGAAGGCATGTTCATGGAAAACTATGTCGCGCAGGTTTTACGGACGAAAGGATATCGGGAACTATTCTTTTATGAAAAGCGCGACGAAAAAACGTATCAGACCAAAATGGAGATCGACTTCCTTCGCATCCACGATCGGAAAATATCCCCTGTTGAAGTCAAATCCGCCTCAGGGTATTCCCTGACGTCCTTGAAGAAGTTTAAGGAGGCTTTTAAAGGAAAAGTAGGGGAGGGAATCGTGCTTCACGATGGTGACTATAAGGAGGAAGACGGAATATCCTTCTTCCCGTTATTTACGAGCGACTGGGTTCTGTAAAGAATATCTGTAGCGGACCAATCTTTACAGTTTTCCTCATTTTCGAGGCATTTTCCTTGTCCGTTTTCCTCAAAATCGGCGTGAAAATGTTGACAGTTTTCTCCAAGATGAGCGCATTTTCTGCAATCGTCTCGTCCAAAAAACACGAAAAACAACGTAAATCCCTCTTTATTTCCAGGATAATGCTCTTTTGAAAAAGGGCCCCGAAAGGGGACCCTGCCTTACAACGGTTATTTCCCGTCTACTCTAAATCGAGTTTGTCTTTGATTTCCTCAAACATCTTATGGATTTCATCTTCGCTTAACCGCGAGGACAGCGAGTCAAAGAATGCGCTGACGTAGCGTGTTTCCCCTTGCTTCCGCCCATAGAAATCCTCCATCTTGTTCGGGATATCCTCGTAGCCATAAGCTAAGGCGAAAACATTCGCCAAAAAGACCCTCGTCCGTTCATGGAAAGAGTCAATACTATGGGGGTTACAGGGGTCTTCTTTTCGCTTTATTTGATCTAAGCCTAGGTCCACCGCGAGTTCGGTCTCTTCCTGGTAAGCATCCCCAAATGAATAGTCCTCGAGGTTGACTTCTTCCTCGGGGTCGAGCGGCAAATCGAAGTCCGACCAGTTTTCGATCGCGACGTTCCATGGGGCGTAGAACCCGTTCTCTTCATCTTTAGGATCGCATTTAGGGCCGATTTCGCCGTTAAAGTAGCCGTAAAGAGAGCCGATATTGTCTTCCCAGATGCCTTGTCCCGCACCTTCAAGGAAGATGATGCGCGGATCCAAACCATCTTTATCGTCTTCGCGGATGACGGGCTTCTTATATTTCTTGCAACGGAAATCCCAGCCGTCCCCCGTGTCGTATTCGAATTCGAAGGTGTCTTTTAAATCGTCGATCGTGTATTGCCCCATCCATAACCAGCTGTCGATGGGGTCTTCCATAAATCCTGCAGGCACGAATTCCACTTTGCCACATCGGTAGAGGAAGGAGTGTTCGTGGGTTCCTTTTAATGCGTTGACTAAGTGGCAGCCAAGTTCATATAGCCCAATGCCCTTAGGCACGAGAAAGACGCGGTAGAAGCGTCCCTTTTCGGCGTATTTGAAGTCGAGTCGAAGTTTGATGTATTCCATGACGGTTACCCTTTTTAACATTGTCGCAAGTTTCGTGAACAAAAGAAAAAGGATTATGAATCGAAATTTGTTTATCGTTCCCAAAACGCTTCATATTTCAAAGCCAAAGGAACATTCTTTTAGCGATTTTAGCGGGGGCAGTGGTGGAAAATGAACATTCCGCTTCTCTTCTTTCTTTTGTCATTTCGCTACCCTGTATTTTCTTGCTCCCTTTCTTGCGCGTGAATGCACCTGCATTATGTGCTATAGTCTCTAGGCAAAACCGCCCCGATATTTCGGCGCGGTGGGAGAACTCTATGCCCAAACGTCATCTGCATCATTCGAAATATTTGCATTTAGTCTATGTCGCCACCGACTTCATCCTCATCTTCCTCATCTCGTTATTCGCGTTTTTGACCTACTACCGACCCTCGGGAATGACGGGGGATGCATTAACATCCTCGTTGCTCTATTGCACGGGCATCTCCGCCTTATCGGTCCTCGTGCTCTTCCTCACCCGCATCTATAAGATGCTTACGACCAACGTTGGCTTGCTTGAGGCATTAGAGATGATCATCGTCACCGCTGCGGTGCAGATCGTCGGCATCTTCGTGATCGCCCTCGTGCCTCAGTTACCGAACTTTAAAGACTTTGTCTTCGTCTGGGTGCTCGCCGCGGGGTTAACTTCGGTCACCTTGCCGGGAACGCGTTTCCTTTGGAGGCTCATCAACCTCGCCGCCAACCTCCACGCCAAGCGGAAAGAAGGGGTACGTACCCTCGTTATCGGCGCCGGAAGCGCGGCGAAGATCGTCGTCGACGAATCGCGCAAGAACAAAGATAACCACAACAACATCGTCGTCTTCGTCGATGACGACATCAATAAAATCGGCGGCATGTTCGCAAGCCTTCCCATCAAAGGCCCCATCTCCAAAGTCGGGGAAGTCATCGACTACTTTGAAATCGAGGAAGTCATCATCGCGATCGCCAATCTCTCGCAGGAACGCCTGCAGGAGATACTAGGCTACCTCGACGCCTGCGACGTCCGCGTCCGCCGCTTGCCCTTAATCTCGGAAATGGAAGGGCCTAACGACACCCGCATCGTTGACGTCAACCTCGATGAGTTACTTTGCCGCGAGCCCGTCAAGCTCGATAACACCAAAGTCACCGATATGCTGCATGGCAAGACCGTCATGGTCACCGGCGCAGGCGGCTCGATCGGTTCGGAATTAACCCGCCAGATCTTTCATACCCACCCTTCGACCCTCGTTTTATTCGATATCTACGAGAATTCCACCTACGACATCCAGCAGGAACTCCGCCGTTATATGCGTGACGAAGGTATCAAAGACGTCAACCTCGTCACCCTCATCGGCTCGACCTATAATGCCGAGCGGGTGGAGCAGGTGATGAAGCGTTATCGCCCCGATTACATCTACCATGCCGCCGCTTATAAGCACGTGCCCTTAATGGAAGATAGCCCCGCCGAAGCCATCCGCACGAACGTCATCGGCACCTATAACGTCGCTCGTCTCGCCGATAAATATGGCGTGAAGAAGATGGTGCTCGTCTCCACTGATAAAGCCGTCAGGCCCACCAACGTCATGGGGGCCACCAAGCGCTTTGCGGAGACCATCATCCAATATTTCTCCGACCATAGCAAAAATACGGCCTATGCCGCGGTGCGCTTTGGCAATGTCTTAGGTTCCAATGGCTCGGTCGTTCCCTTATTCAAGAAGCAGATCGAAGCCGGTGGCCCGATCACCTTGACCCATAAGGACATCATCCGTTACTTCATGACCATCCCTGAGGCCGTGAGTCTTATTCTGCAGTGCGGCTTATTCGCGAACGGGGGAGAAATCTTCATCCTCGACATGGGCAAACCCGTCAAGATCGTGAACCTCGCCGAAAAACTGATCCGCCAGGCAGGCCTCGTACCCTATAAGGACATCGATATCGTCGAAGTTGGCTTACGCCCGGGCGAGAAGCTTTTCGAAGAGCTCCTATTAGACCGCGAGCATCAGCAAAAGACCGAAAACGACAAGATCTACGTCGAAGAGAAGGAAGCCATCTATCCCATCGAAGACGAGATCGTCGAAATCTCCAAGGCCTTCCATATGGACGAAGTGGACGACATCCGTAACCTCCTCGCTTCCATCATCAAAACCTACACCCCAACGCCCAATAACTAATCCATATTGCGAATGGAAAACCCCGAAATCCACGTAAAACCCTATTCTT
>JAFVCC010000007.1 GCA_017479485.1 Bacilli bacterium | reverse complement strand
TATAAATAGGGCAATCGATGCGACGACACAAACGACTGGAATCCAAAAAGAAGGGGTTTTTACGTTGAAATTCCGGTTCAAAATGAAACCGGCGATGCAGTAAGAAAGAATTCCTGGAACCGACATTAAGCCCAGCATGTTCGCTGCGAAGTCTGGATCTGCATCACCATAATTGCAAAATGCAAAGAGGGCGATAGCGGTCGCGATGATCGTAATAAGCAAACTGGTGTAAATCCGCAATCGAGAGGGCCCAATGAAAATCTTGGCAAAACGGTATTCGGGGTCTTTGGAAACAAAATAACCAAGCCATTCCATCGAGATAAATAACGGGAAGGCCATAGCGTAGGGCAAGGTGCACACCTCTAAAGGCATAACAACGAACGTGCCATAGTGGTCTAGCCCGAACGCGAGGAATAGGATCGTTCCGATAACGACCAAGGCAAGTTCCAAAGCCAAAACGATCGCAGGAAGCGATTTTAGTATTGCTTCTTTCGCCTTTGCCTTGTCCATGCCGCCTTATTATCTCTCTTTGCGTTATCCGTCGCAAAACTATCTACGGCGGCGGTAACTTCCTGCATATAGATCTTTCGCCAAATAGATATGAGGCACGCCTTCGTCTTCGTCAATGACACCGCCACTATATTCGTAGAATCCGAGACGATTATAAAAATCCCTCTTATCTAATTGCGCATGCACAATAGCGGTGGTGGCACCCATGGTGCGCGCTTTCTCACAAAGGAACGCCATCAGGTAACTTCCGATTTGCTTATGACGAAACTCTTTCCTTACGGCGATGCGGCCGATTTGATAAGTAGCGGGATCCACCTTGACGAGCCTTCCCGTGGCGATCGGAGTACCATCCAAATACAAGACGAGGGAAACCGATGCTGGGTCGAGTTCATCGAACTCGTTCTTAAAGCCTTGTTCGTCCATGAACACTTCGGTGCGAATTTGCTTCGCATCTTCACTTGGGCCGATGGTGAATACGGGCTTAACCATAGTCGGTATTATCTCAAATCGAGCGGATATCGGGTAGAACTCGTTCATGTTACTTACGTTGTTTTGTGTTGCGTGAGAGACGCCAAAATCGTATATTAATTCACGCGCCGGCTTAGCTCAGTTGGTAGAGCAGTCGCTTCGTAAGCGAGAGGTCGGGAGTTCGAGTCTCTTAGCCGGCACCACATGAACATAACGGGATCACTGATTCCGCGAAAGACAAGGCGATATTGATGTCGCCTTTTCTCTTCGTCGCTCTACGCTTTGTCTAGCGCCTTCGCCGCTTCTGGGCGCCCCCGATATTTCGCAAAAATAGGGGTTGAATGTAACTAAGAGGATACCTATAATATCCGAGCCCCCAAAAAAGAGGGCATACGTCAGGGCATGGGTGTTTAGCTCAGCTGGGAGAGCACCTGTTTGACGTACAGGAGGTCACAGGTTCGATCCCTGTAGCACCCACCATGCTTGAGAAGTTCCGCGTTCAACGCGGTTTTTCTTTGTATATATCCATTTATATTGGTTACAATGGATACCGAAATTGAGGGACTAATCATGAAAAAATACCGCCACACGCACCGCTCTGCATTTCTCTTTTTGCTGTTAACTCCGCTTACCCTATTCATCTATCCCATTGTTGTCCTGACGCACATCGGACAAGAAGTGAACCGGATGAACGAAGGGAAAGAGGGGTACCGCCGCTCGATGAACTTTGTCGGGGTGTTCTTCCTTGGCTTTATTACTATTGGAATTGTCCCGCTGGTTTGGACGTGCCGCGTTTCTCGTAAACTTGGTGAAAAAGGTACAGAGCTTGGAATCGCAAAGCCACACACGAGTGCGATCTCTTGGTTCCTCCTTTGCTTCCTCTTCGCGGAGCTGATCGTCACCTTCATCATCGGCCTTTGCAAATTCCTTCATACCGCGAACGCCGTCGAACGCAAATTGAATGAATTGATGGAAACTGCTGCTCAAGACGAAGCAAAAGCAGAGATCATCGCTCCGGAAGAAAAGGCTGCCTTGCCCGCACCGAAAGACGAAGCTAAACCAGACAGCGATTCCTCGGATCAGCCAGTTCAAGAGAATGTACAAGCCGAAGATAATGCTGCTCCGAAGCAAGCCGAGTCAGAAGAAGTAGCTGAAGTCGAGGAAAAGGCTGAAGCCCCGCGCCGCTGGAGGGTTCGTGTCCCTGGACCTAGGCCCACGGTCAAAGTCTTCGATTCCCGCGAAGAAGCCTTCGCCTACGCAAACGGCGTGGCCGCAAAAATGAGGTCGAGAATTCGCGTCAAAAAGTAATTCGCTCTAGACTTCCCTTTAAGAACAGGCTAGATTAATGCCTGCCGCACGATTAGTTCAGTGGTAGAACACCAGCTTCCCAAGCTGGTTATACGGGTTCGATTCCCGCATCGTGCTCCATGTGCCCTAATCCCTCGAGACATCGAGGGTTTTATATTTTTATGGGTTACATTTTGGTTGCAAAAACCCGCTATTTTTTCCTGCATCTTGGTTGGCACGCGATTAAGGTGATGACTTCAAGAAGCGATACATTGGCCCTCTTCAAAAGCATATGGACGCAGGCCCCGCAGATGAAGAGCAAGCCAAAGGCAAAGCAGAAAAAACCACCAATCCGAAGATTCTCCAGAATCGATTGGTCTTCTCTTCTTTGTTTGTTTGGGCTTGGGGATTCTTTTCTTCTTCCGCGCAGGGATTTACGCGTTTCCCTTAAATGGGGAATGGAAAGCTTTCTAGATGATGGTCTGGATATTCAACCACCACTTTCCGATAAGGAATCTCCATCCCTTGATGGACTATGGTGATATCGAATTTCCCATCGTCTTTCATCTCAATCTGCAGCAAGAGATATTTCCCTTCTCGATGAGCAAGGCCGTCTCCTTCATCTTCATAATGGAGGCAACGCGCTTTGCCTCCGCTCCAATAAAGATGCAAGGAGTCAGGAATCTTCGGGGAAAGGTTCTCTTTCTCCAGCATCGGAATCAAGGAGTTTTTCTTGACATAGAGGTTTGCTTTCCCCAACTGGCAGTCGATGATGTGATCGCCCGCTTTCAAAAGCTTTCCGGTTTGGTATTCGACGAATTCATCCGGCAGATAAAGCAAACGCTTGGATTGGCCTGGCTTTAAAGCGGGGGCTAGCAGCAACGAATCGCCGAACATGAGTTCGCTATCTTCTTGATAGGTTCTCCGATCGTTTGGATAGCCATAGACCAAAGGACGTAACAAAGGCGCCCCGCTTTCCTGATGGAGATAGAAACAATCATAGAAATAGGGGATCAATTGGTGGTGGAGGTTTACCGCGTTTCGGTAGGCTTCCAGATATTTGCCTTTTAAGCGATAGCCTTCTTGGTTTCTTCCGTGATCGGTGTGGTTGCGATAAAACGGATTGAGGATCGCCGCTTCCGCCCACCGCGCCAATAGTTCGTCGGTAGGGCTATATTTGAAGCCTCCGATATCCACCCCACAATAGCTATAGCCCGATAAGGCCATATTGCATAATTGAGGAATCATCATATTGAGATGGGTCCAGCTCGAAGTGTTATCGCCCGTCCAGCATCCAGCATAGGCCGCGCTTCCCGCGAAAGCGGCGCGGGTAAGGATAAACGGACGCTTTCCGATTTCGAGCAAAGCCTCATAGGTCGCTTTGTTCTCAAAATGAGCGTAGACGTTTCTCACTAGGCGATGGGGGAGGCCACCCATATCCACATCATCGGGAAAGGGGCCATCGAAGGTGGCGGGTTCATTCATATCGTTCCAAATCCCCGCGAAGCCGTGCTTTATGAAGTCTTTGATCTGCCTTTTCCACCAATGCTGGCATTTTTCATCCAAGAAAGCAGGGAAGACGGAATCCCCGGGCCAAACTTCGCCATGAAAGACGGTTTTGCCTTGCTTGCAGAAAACGTCTTCTTCGCTGCCCTCGTCATATGGTTTCGAACCTTTTAGGGCCTTCACTCCGCAGTCGATGATCGGCACTACGTGGATGCCCTCTTTTTCTTTTTGGGCCACCCATTGATCGATACTAGGGAATGTTTGGGGGTTGACAGAGAAGTCCGCAAAGCCGTCCATATAATCGATATCCAAGTAGATTACCGATAGTGGGATATCGGCGTTTCGATAGCCTTCGATCACCTGGTCATAGTCTTGTTCGCTTTTATAGCCGAATCGGCATTGTTGATGGCCTAACGCCCAGCGCGGTGGGAGGCTTCCATGGCCAACCAGATTGGCAAAACAAGCAGTGACTTGCGGTAGGCTTCCCAAGAAGAAATAGGCGCGGAAGCACCCTTCTATGTGAGAGATGCAGATCAAGCCGGGTTGGTTGAGGCCGAGGTCGAACTTACAACGCGATGTGTTGTCATAATAGATTCCGAAAGTGCCCTTAGGGTCAAAAAGAGCCAAGAAGTTGATGGATTTATAAAGACTCGGCATCTGCTCGAAATGATCGATGCCGGAGGGATCGGTATTCCAGGATTCGTAGTAATGGCCCCGGTGGTCGAGCGGTCCGAGTTTGTCGCCTAAGCCATAGATCGGTCCTTCATGATGAAGCTCCATCTTTTTTCCAGAAAAATCGATTTCCGCAGAGCAAGAAATAACACCATCTAAGCAAGCATTCAAATGCCTGCCATCAAATTCGACATGAAGCCGCTTCGAATCGAACAAATAAGTCGAACCGGATTGGCTTTCTTTTTCAAAATGATGACCTTTTTCTTTGACGATCAAGCTTTCGGAAGCCGCCTCTTCTTTTAAAAGAAAGCAGGTATCCGATATCCATTCGATGATCCAGTTGGCAGATTGTTTTTCGCCCATGACTTTATTATGGGGGCTTTTTGTCTGAGAAAAGATCGGTCTTTTTGTCATTATTTTATCTCTCGCGCGCCGAATGGATTGCGCGCACGAGGCACGCCGATCGGAATCTATTATTTTCACAAAACCGACTAAAATTCGTTCATCCAAAGAACGCTTTGCAATTTTCTATCATAAAACCGCAATACATGGCAGAAGCCAAAGGAGAAACCTCAATGAAGAAAATTGCTATCCCTGCTTTGATGCTTCTTTCCATCGCGACGTTGGCCGCTTGCGGAGGAGAGAATTCTTCCTCCGCCGCCTCCAGCAAAGCTATGGAAAGTAGCGGAGCAACCACCTCCTCATCCGCAGAAAAATCCGCAGCCAGTTCTGAAGCAAGCGCTTCGGAAGAATCCAGCGTCGCAGAATCCTCCACGGTCACCGACGATTATGCGTATGGCAAATATGTCGTCGCCGATTTCGAAACCGAACTTCAAGCTTCTTATTACGAATCCGATGAAGCGACCCTCAGCGTGGAAACAAAGAACACCTTCGAAAGTAGTGAAGGCGCCCTCCGTGTCGCCCCTAACGATGCCCAAACCGACCTTTTGATCGTAGGCAGTCCGAACATCACCGCCCTTGCGGACTATGCCGTCATCGGTGCCAGAGTCTATGTCGAGGACGAAACGGTCGCCGAGGGCATGTACACCTATACCAATTTCTTGATGGCTCAGCTATATCATGGTGACACCTTGCTGGATAGCTACAAGATCGTCCGTGCGAATATCTGGACCGACATCGCCTTCAACCTGACCAGCGCTTCCGCCGAATCGCTCGATGACGGTTCCTTCTTCATCCGCCTCAACAAATACATCGCTGGCGTCGACGAAGAAGAAAACGACATCATCCTCGCGGATACCGCCGCTCCGAAATGGGAACTTTTGGTCGACGATATCTATGTGTCCCCGCTCGATAGCAAGATCGAAAACGAAGACACCTTTGGCGATTATGTGACCCATGAC
>JAFVCC010000040.1 GCA_017479485.1 Bacilli bacterium | reverse complement strand
TCCCTATGTTAAAATAAGGCATACAATACCTCCGTCGAACAGTCGTATTGTAGCAAAAGTGGCGATTTCCGGCGATTTCGTCACTTTTTTCATAATAAAAGGAGCTGTCTACTCACCTATTGGTTTTCGAACAGCCCCTTCCATCACTAGTTTAGGCTTCAGCCTCAACGGGTTGAAGCTTCTTTACGCGGATGACGATTTCGTTCGCGATGAAGGTGAAGAGGAAGGTCAAGGCAAGAGCCGTCGAGACGTCGCTAAGGAAGTGGGCGGCGGCAAGGATACGGGCAAGGGCAACGAGCAAGACGAACGCGCCAGCGCCGATGAAGCAAGGAAGCTGGCACTTCTCGAGTTTCTTGTTGAGTAGCGGCATGAAGGTAACGAAGATCAGAGGAAGGCTCGCTTCGGCGGTGTGGCCGCTTGGATAGGATTTGAATTCCTCGCTGGCGAGGCCGAAGGTTTGCATGAGGGACTTATAGTCTTTGCAGGGTTCCCACCACGCATGGAAATTAATGCCTTCATATTCCGAGACGGTGCGGAATCTCGGGCGGTGCATGATTTCTTTAAGGATCGTGACGCCAGGGACGAGGACGACGAAAGCGACGGCGGCGATGACAAGGAGAATAATCCAGGCATAAGGATGATCCGTGTTACGGAATAACTTATAGCCCAAGAAGACTCCACCCGCTAAAGGAACAGCGGCGATGAGGTAGCCAACGATGCTTGGGGCAGCGCCGGCGAAGCCATGGGAAGAGAAATATTCCTTCCCGGCGAAATAGACGCTTGCACCATAGCAAATCAAAGCGAGGACAAATAGGCCGATATTCGCCCAGAGCTTATATTTCTTCGAGAGGCCTAACGCGAGGAAGCCACCGCCAGGAATCGCAAGGCCAAGGAAGCCGATGGTCGGTCCGATGGCGGAGACGGTAACCGCGAACATGTTATGCCGCGAGGCGATCGCAGTAGAAATCTGCAGGTCGAAGAAGGAACCCATGATGATGCCAAAGATGGCAACGCCAAGGCCAATAAGAAGCGGGATGCGCATTTTCTTCATATGATTTAACACTCCTTGTTCCACATTTTATTCCCGTCCGCGCGAGAATGGTAGGAAAACCCTAAGATGCCTGTATAAATGCAGACAAAAAGGACGATTATCGGTTGAAATTATACACTGTATAGAATACTCTAATTTATACAGTGTATATACGTTGTATAGTTTTCAGCGAAAATATTTTGATTTAATCAATGGATTTAAAATGTATTTGATGTTCCATATCTCTTTCTTCGTCTAGTCCTCTTAGAACATATTTCTGATGAATATTCCCTTGTTTTTCACGTAGGGTCTTCTTTTTTTGAGCAAGAAAAAAACTGCCGATTTCGGCAGTTTTTCCCAGCAAAACTCGCTTAATTTTGTAAATTAGTCACGAAGGTATTGAGTTTGCCAAGGTCGTACCACGAATCCGCGGCGAGGGCGTAATCCACGGCGACGCCAGCGTCGGTATGGACGAACTGTTCGCCTTGCTTGGCGGTGACGCGATAGGGGGAGGAGAAATTGTAGAAACTGCCCGAGCCATCGTTGAAGGCGCAGACGGTGCAAGCTCCACCACCGCTCTTCTCGCCGATGATCTTCACGCCGAGCTCCTTAGCTAGCGTGGGCAAGAAGTTCGCGCAGGAGAACGAGAAGCTGCTGGTGAGAATGAAGAAGTTGTATTTGCCTTTATAGGTATCCTCTTCTTGGCCGTATTTGCCATCGTGGTTGAGATCCGATTTGTAATGGAATTCCTTTACGATGCCCTGGGCGCTGTCATTGAAGCGCATGTAGGGATCGTCGGTGAAGTGAGACAAGATGTAAGGAACGGCCATGACCGATCCGCCGCCATTGCAAGTGAGGTCCAAGACGACGTTTTTGATGTTTGTATTCTTCTTGATGCGGTAGAAGCTCGTGTCCATCAATAACGGTGTGTCGCCTTGCTTGATGGCTTCGCGCGTTTCGGTTTTTTCGATTTCGCCTTCCTCGAATTTGTTCGTGACGAAGGAACCCAAAGCGCCGAAGGTGTCGAAGCGGATGACGGCCGTGCTTTCCTCCGTAAAGAGGCCTTGGGCGAGGAGCGGGTCATCCTTTTCGCCGAGGTTCAACGCCTTGGCGCGGGCGGCGACATTGCTCTTATATTGGTTGAGGAGTCCGCTCGTGCGGGTGCCATAGTTCTTTTTTGATAAGGCTTCGCCATCGCTAGGATATTTGCCTGAGACGAGGGAAGGAAGGTTATAACGGGTGTGGCCATCGTCGATGTCCTTGTTGAGCAATTCCGCGAGGCCTTCGTCGTAAGTATTCGCGTCGGCGCTGGTCAATTTGTCTTTGAGGTTCTTCTTGTTGACGTATTCGTCGAAGGCCGTGATGCCCGCGACGTCTTTGATGCCATAGAAGTTCTCGAACTGGAAGCGGAGGAGGTTATAGGTGTGTTCCACCATGGCCTTGGTGCGGGTCTTGGTGTTGAAGATGCCTTCCTTCAAAGGGATCTTCTGGATGCCCTGCACCGCTTCTTCGTGTTCCTTGGTAACCGGGTTGGTGCGCGAGGCGTTTATGGTGACGTAGAGGGCATTATCCTTTTCTTCCCAGGTGTAGGTATAGGTAATGTCGTCGGGGGCGCAGTCCTTGCCGGCGTCGGTAGGCTTATCGCCTTCGAGGAGTTTGCCCTTATGGTCCTTGGTCAAACTCATGATGCGATAGAAGGATTTCCCATCGATTGTGAGGGGGTAGGCGAAACGGTAGCTTTCTTCGCCCACGGGGGCATAGGAAGTCGCGATGGCGCCGTCTCTAGCAGCGAAGGTTTTATTGGAGGCGTTATAGCTACGAGAAAGAATTGGGTTCGCCCCGGAAATTATCGTGGCGGGGTAGAAATCGAAGCCGTTATAGGCGAGGTCCGTCGGAAGGTAACGGTAATAGAGGTTGCTTAAGAGGAAGGTTGGGCCGTAGCACTTGCCGTCTTGCTCAAGGAAATCAAAGCCATATTTTTTCGCGTCATAGACTTCTGGCTTAAGTTCGCCATAGGCTTTGGTCTTGTCGCTGACGTGGACGGCGCCGAGTTCGTCGTCTCCCGGGGAGCCAACGTCGGGGCCCAAGCCATTGTTCCGCGGCGGAGTGTTCATCCAGTAGGTGAAGTTTTCGACCGTCATGGTGTCTTTGACGGGGTCGATGGTTAAGAAAGGCGTGCCCTTGGTGGCTTCTTGGATTTGATAACCCGCGTCGACTTTGACGACTTTGGTGCGGACGGAGCCTAGCGCGCCGTTAACGTAGAAGAACTCGCCAAGCTCGCTATAGGGAACTTCACCGGTCGCGGAGTTGCGGTAAGTTGGGAAGCTGATCGATCCCTTGTCGTCGAAGGACATGACGACGAAGCGGGAGGAGGCGTCATAAAGCGAGATCTTTGGACCTTGTTCGTTGCATCCGACGAGGGACAATAAGCCGACGCAAGCGATCGGCATCAGTGATAAAGGTTTTTTCATCATCGATTCTCCTTTTTCGTCGTTGATTATCCTATCCTGCGCGCGTAAGAGTAAGGACGATTACATAGTAAAGTGCTTTCATACGGAATCGAGGTGCATGATATATGTTGCTTTCTTGGCGTTTCTAAGAACCAAAAATTCTGAAAATCAACTGCAAAACCCGTTTCTTTTCCTTTTTTTCGTAAAGAAAAGGCCCTAGGGAATCCTAAGGCCAATAGGTTGATGGAGATTAGGCTGCGATCTTCGTCTTGAGGTAGGCGAGGTAGAGCTCGTGGTCGTGGGCGGGGAAGAGATAGGTGATGTTATCCACGAGGGCGAGGGCGCTATTGATGTCGTTCTCAAGGCTATATTCGCCCTTGGGATTGAAGAGGAGTTGCACCAGCACCTCGCGGAACTTGTCGGGTTTGGCGATGACCATGTCGAAGTATTCGGCGCTCTGCTCGCTCTTGCAAGCCTCAAGCAGTTCGATCAGAGTCTTGTTCGCGGCTTCCTTTACGGAGATGGTTTCGCCCGATTCTTCGTCTTTGCCGCAGAGCATCAGCAGGATGTCGTCGGCGAAGTCTTTGAGGTTTGCTGCGTCTCTAGCGACCGAACCTTTATCGTCGTGGGAGCCATTAACAAGGAGATTACCGAGTTTGGTGTATTTGCCTAGGACAAAGCTCGAGACCATGGATAGTAGAGCGCCGCGATTATACTCTGGGGTATTCTCTACAGCTTCCTCTCCGTCGTCGCTAGATTTGCCGACTGAGCAGACATCCATGAGATCGGTGACCGCGACCATCGCCATGGCTTCCTGGCTTTCGTATTGGGACACATCATAGGCCTTGCCCGTGAAAAACCCAAGGAGAGGGATGTATTGAGTGGGGAAGATGCCAGCGATGGCTTTGATGAGCTTGGCGACGTCTTCTTCCTCTTTGTTCTGGTGGATGTAATTGGCGACGAGTTCAAGGAGTCCATCGACCGTGGTCGGCGCGAATTTATGTTCTTTCGCGTAGTCGAGGAAGTTCAGATAGAGGTTGCCCCAAGGCGCAGGGATGAGGGAAGAGATGCGGATGGCTTTGGTCCTGGCTTCCGCGCTATTCTGATAATCGTTGATGAGAAAATCGAGGATGTCCTTGAGGAGGGCTTGGTCGGTGTAGGCGGTGCGATCAGCGATCTTTTTGCCAACTAGTTCCACCGCATCCATCATGAGGTTCGTAAGGGTCTCATTGTCGCTCGTCTTTTGACTTTCGCCCGCATAGGTGAGGTAAGCGAGCACACCGGCTTTAATCGCGGCGGAAATATTGCCCTTGGCCTTATCTAAGAAGGAATTGCCATCAACCCCATAAACCGTCGCGACGGCGCCGAGAAGCTCGGGATAGCCCTTGCTGACGATATCGGCGCGGTCGGTGCCGAGCTTGAGGAGGCTGCCGAGCCGCTCTTCGAGCCACGCATCGGCGGAAACCTTG
>JAFVCC010000006.1 GCA_017479485.1 Bacilli bacterium | reverse complement strand
GGAAAAAGAAGCGGGTTGCTGATCCGAAGTTTCACCATAGAAGAGTAACTTGTTGCCATAGAGCGTTTCGTCGCGATGCTTTTGGGAAGAAATGAGCTGTTCTGCTTGGGCATCGGCGTTGGTAAACAACCGGCTCAGCGGATAGGCAACTAAATGGAACAACGCTAATCCAAGAATGAAAGAAATGAAAAAATCAGCAAGAAAAACGAGCATCCGTTTTCCTTTTGGAAGCGGGAATACATCAATGACTTTCCTCTCTTGCTGCTCTGCGTTTTCCTTAGGCATGGGTACATTATGCAACAATCCAAGGCACAAGGCCTTCTTTTTCGTGCGCCGCGCTCCGACTATGGACGAAAATGCATTCACGCCGCCTATCGCAGGTGTTTCAAGTGGATTGCTTGTTGTCGCAGGTGCTGGCTCAAATGGAGAGGACGTGCTGTCTTTGCAAAGCGCCACAAAGTCGACGAAGAAGAACTGTTTTTGACAAGAACTAAACCTTAATTAAATGCAAGATAATAAAGCGTTGTTTTGGAAAATAAGCCGGTTTTGCAGGCAATTTTTGATTAAAAAAGGTTGAATATGCATATTTGGCGCGACTGGAAAGATTGAGACACGAACTTCTTGCCCCGTCTTTTTGCTATATCAAGCCCATCGTGAGATAATGAGTCGACATGAAACCGACTCGTCCTTTTAGCCTATTGCTGCTTAGCCTCCTCTCCCTGGCCTCTTGCAGCACCACATCGCCTTCCAGCGTGGCTCCTGAGGCAAGTTCTACGGCGCCCGATTCTTCGCTGAGCGAGCCTTCGTCTTCGCTTTCTTCGGAAGAACCGGGCGCGGTTTCTTCGTCCGAGTCGGTGGACGATTCTCCAGCGGAACCGAGTGCCTCTCCTTCGCTGCCTTTAAGCGAAAGTAGTAGTGACCTTCCTGCTTCGAGCGGTTCTCAAGAGGGAGAAGCGGTGTCTTATGACTTACTTCTTGATGGAAGCCATGGCAAAGTCACCCATAGCTATAACGACTCTTCCGAAAATACGATTACCTTGACTAAGCCCGACGGGGGAAACATCGATTTCTCTTACTTGAGTCTCATGAATAACACCGTCAATAGCGGTGGTTTCGCCCAGTTTAAGAAGAATGTTTCCTATTTATATAATAGCGATGCGTTACCCGGCATTTATAAGATCACTGCCAGCTTAAGCCGGAGTGGAAATCTTCGTGTTGCTTTTGGCTCGTCACCATCTTCTTTAAGCAGCCCTATTCCTTTGTCTGGCGAAGTCATCGCGCCGAAAGGAACCTCTTATCTCCGTATCACTTCTCCTGGCGGAGCCAGCATGGTCGACTCAATCCATATTTATTACTACGTTGGCGAGCCTTCCGTTTGGCCTGACCCCACTCCTGGCGCCTCAAGTAGTTCAAGCTCTAGTAGTTCATCGTCGAGTTATTCATCCTCTTCCTCAGGCAGTACGGAAGAGCCCCGTCCTGAGGTGGCTTGGAACGTGGACAAGGCAACGTTTGGGGAAACGTTCCTCGTCTCTTTGGCGTCGCAGATCAACGCCACCCGCACAAAAACAACCAGCTATAGTAATTGCCTCGACGTAGGCATCAAGGCTGCGGCTTATCCGAACGCGGACTCCAAAACCTTCATTCCTTTCTATCACGAAGCTAAAGACGGAGAACAAGTAGTGGGCGGCGTCAATCGCGAACATACTTGGCCCAATTCTCGCGGTTCAGGCAAGGCTGGCATGGGTGCAGACCCCATCATGATTCGCCCGACTTTAAGTTCGGAGAATAATTCTAGAGGGAACAATTTCTACGGCATGGATAAGTCCAACGAGTGGGATCCCGCAAAATGCGGGTATGAAGGGGCGAGAGGAGAATCCGCCCGCATCATTCTTTACTGCGCGACCGCTTATTACAGCCAAGGGTTCCGTCTTTCCAATAACCCTGGTGACGACCCTGATTCAAAGACCATGGGAACGTTAAAGACGTTACTGAAGTGGAACCGCGAATATGCTCCTTCGGCGTTTGAAAAACTCGTCGCAGAACGTTATTACCAAATGGGATTTGCCCGCAATGCCTTCGTGGATCATCCCGAATATGCGGACTATATCTTCGACGATGATGGCTTTAGGACCAGTGCCTTAATTGCTTAAACTACCACTCGCCAAAGCCGTCGTTTGAAGAACGGAAATCACTGTAATTCACTGTCCCATTGAGGTCATTTTTGATGTAGTCAAAAGCGATATCAAACGGAAAATCTTCGTATTCTGCAATGATTTTTGACTCAAAATCAGTATTGAGGGAAGGGAAATAGTTGTAGCTTTTGTTTTCGCTTTGGTGGTACATAAGGTAGTCGAGGCAAGCCACGTAATAATAACTGGACGAATCTAAGGTCTCATGGTCCGCATGGAAATTGCAGACGCCAGAATAGCCGACTTCGCTTTTGATTTCGCTGCCAAGAACCTTCGCGATGACAACGTGGTTTAAAAATGGCG
>JAFVCC010000039.1 GCA_017479485.1 Bacilli bacterium | reverse complement strand
GTAGGATCGCCATCCACCACTTTGCCGACGGGATAGACGTCGTTATGTTCGGAGGCGTCCACCACCGCTTTTCCAAAGGTTAATGACGGCGGGTAGAATTCGACTTCGGAGACAAGGTAATGACGCGGGGCCGACATGCCTTCGGCGCGGTTGAAACGGAGCTGCAGTCCACCAAAGTCCTGGGTTGGGAGGTTGATGTCGATGATGTTTCCCGATGCCGGGGACATCTCATAGCTCTTGCTGGTTAAGAGGCGGGTGTAATTGGGATTCATTTCGCCGCTACTCTTATAACGCCTCGCCCATACCTGAACGGTATATTGGTACGAGTAGGTGTTATTCTTATCACCCTTAATGCGGAGCACGCCGACGTTGGTGATTTCTCCAAAGTCGAAGGTTAAGGTAGCAAACTCGTTTTCTTCATTCTTCCAATCGCCACTTTCGTATACGGTAGCGGGGTTATTGTCGTAAGCATAGGAAGCTTGGCTATTGGGCGCGATGAATTCGCCAGAACCATCATCTCCTGGGGTAGAAGTCTTTGAGCCGGCGCCGTGGGTGGCAGCTAATGTGACCGGAATATCCGCCTTCGCCCCAATGAAAGGCTCTTCGCCGCGATAGTAAGCAAATTCGGGGACGAGGAGGCCGTCTTGTTCTTCGGCAACAATATTTCGGGTGGTGACTTCGCTGGAAGTGAGATTCAGTTTGTACGGCAAGAAGATCTTCGCGCCGATGACTTTTTCAAGCTTTGTGAAGGTCACATTTTTGACATGGGAATTCGTTGCAAGCTTCAATTCCTCCGCAGAACCCACTTGTTTTCCTTGAATACTGAGTCCTTTGATGGCCACGCCATTGACGTCGGTCCCTTCTTCATCGCCAAGGATTCGCGCGGAAACCGAAGGGGCGATACGCTCCACTTTGACGTTCTCGATCTCGACGTTGCTGATGGATCCGCGCTTGCCGCCCGACTTGGTCCACTCCTGGTTATAGGCGATGGTGAAGTCGATGAGGAAGTCGTTCTCCCCATCCCCACGATCGTCACCGAGGGTTTGGCAATCTTCCACGGTGATGTTGCGGTATTTAACGTTGGTGATGACCGCTTGGTCGCAGTTATGCATCGAGATAACGGCTTTATGGAAGGCGTGGATGACCGTAATGCCCTCAAAGACGATGTTATCCATGGTCGGACCATAGGTCTCATAGCCGACTTCCATGCACTGGGCGAGGTCGTTCCAAACGGTGACGTCGTGGATATGGATGTTCGCGGTGGATCCTAGGTCGCTATTCTTGACCACGAGGGAGTCGTCCCAACTGCGGACATATCCGCCTTTGACTTCGACGTCGGAACAGCTTTGAAGCGAGATGCCGTCGCCATTGCTTCGCGCCGTGATGATCTTGACGTTATCGATCAAGACGTTTTTGCATTTCCAAATGTGTAAGGCCCATCCGGCGGGGTCGAAAAACGCGATGTCTTTAATGGTCAGTTCCTGAACGTCGCGCATGACGACGGGGATCTTATATTCGTTGCTGGAAGCGCGGCTATAGATGGAGCCGGAAACGATGCCACGACCAAAAATCTTTACATTTCGGGCACCTTCTGCCGAAAATTGGCCATAAACGTAGCTGCCTCCGGCGAGGTAAATCTTGGTGTTATCTTTAATTGGGAAAGCGCCGGCATTATAGATACCTGGGCCAACATAGATGAGGTTTGGGTCCTCGCGGTCAGGCAAATCGGTTTCGATTGGGTTGGCGAAAATATGGACTGCGGTCGTCGGGTCATCGTTATATTCGAGGACATAGTTTCCAGGGTGAGTCAAATCAAAGGAAATCACGTTTCCTTCAATCGTCGTTGGAATGGCATAAGCGCTCGGACGAAGGGTAGCGCTGACGATAGGTGAGGAAGGAGAAGCGATGGTCACATCAAGATGAACGCGGCCCTCAAAGTCAAAAAGCACCGCGGTAGTCTTCGTCGTGGGTGCAATCCAAGAGAAGACGCGCCCATGGTTGACGAGCGTCTCATAGACAAATAGGTCGCGGTTTTGCACCTTCACTCCGACCATAGAGGAGGTCTTCATCAACGAAGGACCCTCATAGGTGGTAATGGAAGTGGCGTTCACTTCGTTCTCCGGAGTAATAACTACCTCGGGATCGAACAAAGGGGTCGGGGCAATAGAAGAAGAGGCAGAACTCGGCTCCACCTCAGAACTCGGCACTACTCCACCACCGCTTGAGGAAGTCCCCTCAGAGGATGTAGAGGCGCAAGAAAGCAGCCCTAAAGCCAAAAATGTGACCAAAACTCGAAGACTCGTTTTATACATAAACGGTTGTCCTTTCGTTTTCCATTATTCACGAAGTTAAGCGGTTTACAAATACTTTTTGTTAAGCGGTTAACTAAAAGAAAATACAAATACTAAGTATTTGCATAGGTTCATGTTAACCGCTTTTCTTGGAAGCGCTTACTTCGCTTTCGGTTTGGCGGTGGAATTTCGTATGGCGATTGTCGGGCGAATGGTTTGGGTTAAGGGGTGTTCCTCTCCATCAATCTCCGCGAGCAAGATTTTTGCCGCGAGTTGTCCCTTCAGTGGAATGTCCTGCCGAATCGTCGTTAACGCCGGATAAACATAGGTGCAGGAATTCAGATCGTCAAAGCCCATCACGGACAGGTCGTCCGGGATAGAGATACCCAGTTCCTGGGCATGGCGAAGCAAGCCGATGGCCACAATATCGGACCCGCAGAAGGCTGCGGTGATTTCCGGATGATTACGGATGACGGTAGCCGCTTCATATCCTCCATTAAAGGTTGTTGGAACCTCTAATTGCAAGGCGCACTTAAGCCCCGCTTCTTCTAAAGCTTTATTCAGACCTTCAAGCCTCTTGCAGTCCACCTTAGAGGACACGAGATCGCCACCGATATAAGCAATTTGTCGGTGTCCAAGGTCCAACAGATGCTTGCCCGCGAGGTATCCGCCCATCACGTCATCGACGCGGATGGAAGAGGCTTCGAAATCAGGGTCATAGAAGTCCGTTAATACAAAGGGGACTTTATGGGCGCGGATAATCTTGAAGATTTCAGGGCTATATAGTCCGAAGATGACCAAGCCATCAAGGCCACGGGAAACGAGCCAACGCTCAAAATCTTCCGGGCTTTGCAGATAGCCGATGATTGTGTCATACCCGCTGGCGGAGATTTCTTTCTCGAAGTTGGCCAAAAATTCCGAATAGAACGGGTTATCGGAAAAGACCAATGCGGATGAATCCAAAGGGAAGCAAATGCCCACAAGCGAACTTTTGCCGCGCGACAAACTCACGGCCGCATGATCGGCGACATATCCCATCTCCGCCATCGCGGCGAGAATTTTGGCTTTGGTTTTCGGTGAGACTTTGTCTCGCCCGTTGATGACATAGCTTACCGCAGCAGGAGAAACGCCCACCGCCTTAGCGATGTCATATATTGACGTTTTGCGCCTTTTAATCTTCTTCACAAATACCAATATAACGAGGTTAACAAACAAAGTGAATAGGAATTTTTAAGGCCGAACTGCGCAAAAAATGTATTTTTTTGTTAACTAAATGCTATTTTTCGCTGACGAAAAGCAGCAAAAGCTAATCACCTCTGCACTTCATATGCATTATGGCACTTTTTTAATCATAGACAGCTCTACGATGGGCAACGGTAATACAAAGGACGACAAGGCGGTCGTCTTCGATGATACAAATGGCGCGGTAGTCCCCGATTCGATAGCGCCACTGGCCTGCCCGATTCGCACTAAGCGCTTTACCATGGGCACGAGGGTCGGAGGATCCGTCGACGTTCTTCTCGAGCCACTTTAAAAGCACTCGTCGAACGCCCGGGTCTAGTTTCGACACTTGTTTATCGGCTTCTTTTGAGAAAACGAGACTATATGCCATATTTCTTTTTCATTTCAGCCATGGAAATGGTTTCAGGATCAGCTAGATAAGCTTCGTAGGCTTCGTCCGCTGCCTTAATGTCATACTGGTCTTCAAGCATGTCAAAGAAGGCGTTTTTTAGCGCATCGGCCATCGAAATCCCATGGGTATTTGCGTAATCTTGCAGAGCTTTCTTCTCGCCGTCAGTCATTCTCAATGAATAGGTGCACATAAATCCCTCCTTGTAATACACTTGTATTATATTGCCTATCAGCATACCGTTTCAAGGATAGTTGTTGCGAAAATACCTTCGTTTTGTAGCTTTAATCCTTGATTGCCAAATAGGGTTTTGATGGATACATGTCCCAAATAACCTCAGAAATAAGAAAGCGGGTTCTTTGATTTAGAAGACATTTCAAGAACAGAACCTATTTTTCAATAAAAAGCCCAAGCCATTCAGAACTTGGGACGTGGATACTGATGGTGGAGTCGCCCCGTGTTGGACGGTATCCGCGTCCGCTTTCTATGTGAACCATGGGTCTTAATCATTGCCGGTAAAGCCACCCGATTGCAAACTGAGCGGTCTCATAATTGATTTTACCGTGAGTATATAGGCGCATGATTCTTCGGCCGTGCTCAAAAGACATAGAGCCAATTTCAACGATGTTTTCCTTCGCCCGTTTGGTATGCTGCTAGAAACAAAGGGACAGAAAGCTAAGGCAAGACGAAAAGCTTGCGAAACCCTGCTTTTCTTTATGATATTTCGTTGAGAAACTGGAAAAGGTACGGTTTTTGGTCGCGCTTCAAGGAATGCGCCAAGGCCTGATCATCCTTTAAATAGACGGCCAACGAGCCCTCTATAGGACGAGTTGGTAGAACTCGCCAAAAGCGACGTAATCCCCAATCTGGTTGGCATCGGAGATATCGCAGCAATAGAGGGTGGTGGCCTCAAAGACCGCTTCTTCGCCACTAGCCAGCGCGGAATCCATGACGTCGCTTAGAGTGACGAGGTAGTTCCCGTCCTGATCGAACAAGACGATGTGGACGGAATCCAGAGTGGACCCTTCTTCATTTAGTTCGTTTTTCACCTTGCCGATAGCCTTTGGGTAGCCATAGCTATCCAAGGAGAACGCTATATTCGAAAGCGTGTACCGCTTCAGCTTGTAGTTTTTAGCGTTTTTGATGCTGATGTGCGGAACGATGGATAACCCTTCAAGGACTTCCTCTGAATAGGTACTGTCAACCGTGAAATACCCGGTTTCCCCTGGTGCCAAGATGCGAGGCATCTTATCGCAGAAATATTGGGAGACCGACATCAGCGGATTCTCGTTGGCATCGTAGATGTCATAGGAAGCGGAATTGAGGTAGATATTGACGTTACCCGTGTTGGTGATGGGGGTGATGATATGGAGATAGCGCGAGGTTAAATACGCGGATTGCTTTGTGTAGACGGTGAAGGCGGTATCCCCGACCTCGAAGGCGAAGTTCTCTTTCTCCACCACGTTCAAAGAGCAGGTTGCGCTGTAGCCTCCATCGGTGGTGGTGACGGTGATATCGGCTTCGCCAACGCTTAAGGCCGTAACTAAGCCAGAGGAACTTACGCTAGCGACATTCGGGTTGCTGGAAGACCAAGTAACGGATTTGTCGTTCGCGTTATAGGGCGAGATCGTCTCGCGCAATTGAAGCGTCTGACCTTCCTCTAAGGTCGCGGATTCTTTGTTGAGGCTAACCCCGGCGACCGCAACAATGCCGGAAACCGATACGTAACAAGATGCGTTGGCGTTGCCATCTTGGCTCAAGACGATGACAAGGGAATACCCCGCCTTCACGGCCACGATGTGCCCGTTTTGGTCCACGCTGACGCAATCTTGGTCGCTGGAACTATAGACAAGGTTCTTGTTGGTCGCGTTCGCAGGGTAGATGGACGCCACCAAATCGAAGCTTTCCCCTTCTTCTAACGAAAGCGAGGTTCGATTCAATGTAATCTGCTTCACCAAAATATCCGATGTGGAAGACGCAGAGTTAGAAGAAGGTTCCGAAGAGGACTGGCTGCTTCTGCTGCTTGAGGAGGAAACGCTGGAGGAAGTCGGATTCGAGGGACTGCTATTCGTGTTCGCGCTGGACGAGGGCTTACTCGATCCGCAGCCAGATAGCAGCAAGGGGAGGAGGGAAAGGGAGAGAATGGTGATCCGATTCATAATTGGTTTGTTCCTTTTTACAGAGATAATAGCCTTTTCTGCTATCGAAAACTGATAGTACGAGAAAAAACAATCACTTAACCTTGACCCAAAGCGGGTTAAGATGCACGAATGGGCCAGCCAGCGCACTATAATTGAAACTATGAACGGGGAGTTTCTCGCTAATAGGAGAATCGAGCTTGGCCTTTCCCAAGGGAAGGTCGCGGAAGCCTTGGGTTACTCGGCCCAGACGATTTCTCTATGGGAGAAAGGGAAAGGCGCGCCTAGCTTGCCTATTTGGGGGAAACTTGCCGCTTTGTATCAATTGGACTTAACAGGGCTGCTATTGGATAAGGAAAGCAAAGCAAACGAGAATTGCGGGAGCAAGGAATTCGATTCCGCTTCCTTTGGCTCCTTCCTCCGTTCCTTGAGGAAGAAAGAAGGCCTGACCCAAGCGGAGCTAGCCGAGAGAATCGGGGTGCCATCCAACGCCATCATCCGCTTTGAGCAAGGCTCCTCATTCCCCGACTTAGAGGAGTTCAAGGCTTTGGCGGCTTTGTTCGGCCTAAGCTATGACGACCTCTATTTTTGCGCAAAACCTGCTTCTTTTTCGCCGATTCCAAGCGAAGAGTCGACTTTTGTGCCCTTGTCGAAAAGAAAGATGCCTATCTGGGCAAAAGCGTTATTCATCGCAGTTTCGGCGGCTATTGTCGTCTCCGCAGCCTTTGGAATCGCCGTCGGACTTAACAATAGAAACGAGAATAATGGCATCGTGCCATTCTATGAGAGCAACTCTTCCTCTGAATCAACATCAAACTTTGAAAGTGGGGGTTCCGAGCAAAGTCAGACCTTCCCCTCTTCCGTGGAAAACCAGACCTCTATGGAAAGCATAGAATCTAGCGTTGAGCCGATTGAATCCAGCGAAAGCCAGCAAGATTCCTCAGAGTCGCCCGAAGAAGCATCGGCAAGTGAGGGTTCCTATGTCGAAGGAAGCTCTAGCGAACAATCCTTCATTGAAGAAAGCTCAGACGAGATGCCCGAATCCAGCGAGCCCACAATCCCTGACCCCGTTCTCTACCATGTCGATTTCGATTTGGGTGGAGGAACCTCCGCCTCTTATCAAGGGCCTAAAGAAGTTGAGACCTTGGATTCCTGTTTATTCTTTGATGTGTCAAAGGCTGGTTATGAATTCAAAGGCTGGCTAATCGGAGATGAATGGATCATAGACGAGAACGGAGACTACATCGTCAGTTATACCCTTGCCTCCGATATCGTCCTTACGGCTAAATATGAAGCCATCAATTACCCTATCTACTACGTCCTAGATGGCGGGGAAAATAACGAAAACAACCCTTCATTCATCGCCGTAAACGACACGGTTATCCTCCAAAATCCCACCAAAAACGGCTTTATTTTCGTCTCTTGGTATAGCGATGAGGGGAAAGAGAACCCGATTTCCTCAATCTCAGGAAGCGATTTGATCGAGACGGGAAGCATAACGATCTACGCCAAATTCGAATATAACGCCCTCGATCCCTACAATTACCCAAAGCTCGAATTCAGCAAGCTTAGCGGCAATAAGGCCAGCGTGAAGGGAATCTCCAACAATAAGGTCAGCGGCACATTGACCATCCCCGACAAAATAATCTTGGGTGGCGAGGAATGCCTAGTGACCGAGATCGAGAATAACGCCTTCTCCTCCTTCTCTGGGATCACCGGGATCGTCTTTCCCTCCCACATTGAGAGGATTGGCAATTACGCCTTCTCAGGGTGCGCTGGACTAACCGGCGTGAATCTGCGCTCAGAGACGGATGAGACCATCCATATCGGGAAGGAGGCCTTTGCCAATTGCGATAATTTAACGCTGGTCTACCTCCCCTACCTTGTGGACTATATTGGGGATGACGCCTTCGTCGGTTCTAACGAAAGCCTCATCATCCTGTTCCAAGGGGATTATGACTCAGAAGGTTTAGGACAAGCCTGGAATAGCGAGCATAGACCCGTTGTCCCCTATAGTCTTGGGGCGGCGGTATATGGGAACGGTAATGTCTTTTACGCCAAAGTGGGCGAGGGAGAGAACCAAGGCTATTTCGCGGCATCGGTAAGAAATAACCCTTCCTCGGTAAGCCTAGTCTCATCGATATCCGGAGTGCCCGTGATGGGGGTTGCCCACAACGCATTCTATGGAGCGTCCTTCTCTTCCTTCACCCTGTGCGAATCCATGGCCTATATCGGGGAATACGCCTTCGCCTACTGCTCCTCCCTTTCCTCTATTTTCATCCCCGAAAGCGTGGATACCATCTTAAGCAACGCTTTCCTTGGAGACACTAGCCTCACCATCTACTGCGAATCCTACTCCAAACCTTATGGCTGGTCTTCCTCCTGGAACCCCTCCTCTTGCCCCATCCATTGGGACGCCTAAACACACTTAAAAGTTTTCATACAAACCGAAAATAGCCTAAAACCCGTTTTCTTTTCGCTTCTTAGCCCAACTATCAAATTACGATAGTCCATCTTCCTATATTCATTTTGACCCTTTGGGATGAATAAAAAGGGCGAAAAAGGCGACATTAAAGAAGAATGAAGCCGAATCTTCAGTTTCCTTGAGTTGTCTTTCAATCGCTTGAAGCCCTGCCGGCATAAGGAAATGGATAATAGAGGCGTCGACAAATTGGGTGCACCTTTCTGGAAAGAGAGGCATAAGGGCATGAAAGTCAGGAAGTCACAGGCTTTGCTCTATATTTTCGATACGCTTATGAAGAAGGGATATATCACCAAGGAAGATGCTTTGAGCGACTTAGAGGTATCCGAGCTGAACTTCTGGAGGTACATCCAGGAGATCAAGGCCTATCTCTACAATTTCGACACGCGCCACGAATTGGTCTATGACCGGAAAAGCAAGCGTTACAAGTTGGTTGAGATAGTTCTAGAACTATAGCCATAGGGAAACGGCATCCCCAAAATCAAAAGCGCATTGCCTTAGCAAAACGATAAAATGAGGCAGTCACAAGAGGGGATATTATAGATCGGTATGTATTGCTCATTGATAGCAAGGAGCCCGTCTATGTGAGGAGCCTCAAGCCCGGGGATCCCCTCACTTGCTCCACCACTTTCGTTTCCATGGATCTCGATGAGCGAGGGAATCCCTTCGAGATCCATATCGATACCCATTGTGGCGATTCCTATGGGTAAGAAGACAAAGCCAAATGCAAGCGGGTCAAAGATAACGCTGCGAGAAGAAAGAGATACGCGGAAAAGAAAGCGGGAAGCCTTATAATGTGGACCCCCGTTTTTTTGCGACCCCCACGGCGCGCCTCGTTGGCACCAGAAAGAAGCGACCCGCAGCCCAGGGCCTATCGCTTTTCGGGGGCGGCCCTTTCCGGCTTCCCGTCGAAAAACCGGCTTATTCGCTATCGCTCTTATAATCCATTCCCCCCTGCAAAACCGCCAAAGATCAGAAAATCCCAAACCGGTCAGGGTTGGGGCATGGGCGTTGGCGGTAGACCATCTTAACCAATAAGCCGACCCAACTTATCAAATAACATTCCGGCCAATTCGAATCGGATTTCGCTTTGACCTCCGAAAGGCATCGTCAATCGAAGAGGTCAGAATGTGTTCCCGTGCGGAATAAAAACAATTCTAGTTCCTCGTCGTCAACGCAATATACCAATAGCCAGTCGGGCTTGACG
>JAFVCC010000005.1 GCA_017479485.1 Bacilli bacterium | reverse complement strand
CCGATATAATCCTTTCCCTTTAGACCGGAAGTTTGGGCGACGGCGCCCATCTTACCACCCGAAGATGGCTTTTGGTCTAGTTCTTCCATTGAAGACTCCTTGTTCGCGCCGAAACAAAGAAGCATTCCCTGTCTCTGCGCTTTAAATTTAGATTCAGTGTAATGAAATCATGGGGTTTTTGCAAAGATAAACCGCGCTTTTCCCCACTCATCGTGCTTGATATATGTACACTTGGCGCGTTATTGTCTTGCGCAGTAGGGGCGTCATCTTCTTTCTGTTAGGCAAAAAGCGTATACTTTCATCGCTAACAAAACCGAAAGGAGTAACGCATGGACCGCGAAGCGCTTGCGCGTTATTTTATCGACCAGCTCTCGAATGGAGAGTGTTACCTCATCGTCTCGAAAGGCAGGGCGAGTTACAAGATGAACCGTGGCTCGTTCAAGACTCATGACCGTAAGTACGACCACCATAAGCTTACCTTCACCCATCGCGAAGGAGACCGCTATCTCTTCAGCGATGGCAAAGTCATGGCGGAGATCATCGCCACCTACGAACCCTGTCTCAAACTCCATTTCCACGTGGACTATAGCTATAACCGCTTTGCCATCCGCTTCAAAACGTTCGAAGGGGAGAAAATCTATGGGTGTGGCGAGCAATACACCACACTGAATCTGCAAGGCAAGACCGTACCCATCTGGGTCAGTGAGCACCAGCAGGTATTCAAAATCGCAAGGAAATTGCTGCGGTGGAAAATCCGTGGCAAACCCGAGCCGGACCGCGTTTCTCCATATAAGGCCCATCAAACCTATTGCAGCGTCCCAAGCTTCGTTTCCAGCGAGCATTATGCCTTCTATTGCCACGAGGACTCCTATGGCTTAATGGAATTCAAAAACGGGGAAATCATCATCCGTTTCCGCCAGTTCCCGCAGTCAATCAGCATCCTCACCGCGAACAACACCCGCGACCTCGCCGCGGAGCTATGCCGACTCGTGGGCATCTCCCCGCGCATCCCCGATTGGGTCAATGACGGCGCGATCTTAGCCATCCAAGGCGGCACCGAAGTGCTCCGCAAGAAATACGCGGAAGCCAAAGCCGCGGGCATCAAAGTCGCCGCCTTATGGGCGCAGGACTGGTGCGGCCACGTCGTCACCTCCTTCGGCTACCAGGTCTATTGGAACTGGGCTGCGGACGAAGAACTATATAAAGGATTAAAGGAATTCATTCAGGAACTACGCAAGGATGGCGTGCGCTTCCTCGGTTACATCAATACCTTCCTCAAAGAAGGCGCGCCCCAATACCTTGAAGCCAAAGAAAATGGCTTCTTGGTCCGTCATAAGGACGGCAGCGTCTACCACATCAAGTCCACCACTTTCGATGCGGGCATCGTCGACTTGACCAACCCCAGTGCCTAGGAATGGTACAAAAACATCATTAAGAACAACATGATCGCCTATGGGCTATCGGGCTGGATGGCGGATTTTGGCGAATACCTCCCGACCGATTCCGTCGTCTATGGCGGCGATCCCCGTCGCCTCCATAACCGTTGGCCGAGCCTTTGGGCGAAATGCTGCCGCGAGGCCGTCGAGGAGATGGGAAAGGGCGATGAAATCTTCTTCTTCAACCGCGCCGCCTATGGCCATACCCTCAAATACACCAACTCAATGTGGAATGGCGACCAGCACGTCGACTATAGCGACGAGCATGGCCTTGGCAGCGTCATTCCCGCGAGCTTATCGCTATCGTGCTCGGGCTGCGGCCTCGTTCATAGCGACATCGGCGGCTACACAACCGTCATGTTCATGCGCCGCGACGCCGAGCTTCTTCGCCGCTGGAGCGAAATGAACATTTTCACCCCCGTCTACCGTACCCACGAGGGCAATCGCCCCAAAGATAACGTTCAATTCGACGCGCCCGAGGTAATCGAGGAATTCGCGACAAACTCTGCTTTGTTTGCCGCACTTAAGCCCTACCGCCTCCACGTGAACGAGGAATATTACGAAAAAGCCCTGCCAACGACCCGTCCCCTCTTCTTCCATTTCGCCGAAGACGAGGCTTACGTCAACCAGCGCGAATTCCTTTTTGGACGCGACGTCCTCGTTTCCCCCGTGCTTCGCCCTGGAGAAGCGCAACACGATGTATACCTTCCAAAGGAAACGTGGGTACAATTCTTCACAGGCAAAGAATACGAAGGCGGCCACTACAAAGTGGAATCCCCACTTGGCCTGCCCATCGCCTTCTACCGTAAAAGCAGCGAATTTAAACCGTTATTCGAAAGCTTATCCGTAAAGAAAGGAGCATAGACATACAATGAAATTCTTTTTGGACTCAGCGAAACTCGACGAAATCGACAAGGCCTGGAGGTGCTATGGCATCGATGGCGTGACCACCAACCCGCGTCACATCATGAACTCGGGCAAACCCTTCTTGACCGCCATTACCGATATCGCCAATTGGATTAAAGAAAACCATCTCGAGGGACAAGAGAAATTCCCCGTTTCCGTCGAAATCAACCCGCACCTTGATAATGCCGAAGACATGATCAAGGAAGCGCGCAAGATCGCCGCGATGAGCGAAAACTTCGTCATCAAGATCCCCTGCAACCTCGAGGGGCTTAAGGCCGCGAAAACGTTAGAAGAAGAAGGCATCCGTACCAACGTCACCCTCGTCTTCTCCGCCTCGCAAGCCATCCAAGCCGGACGCATCGGCGCGATGTTCGTCTCACCGTTCGTCGGTTGGAAGGAAGCCAATGGCGAAGACACCTACCCCTATATGTCCCAGCTCGTCAATATTTATAAGGAAAAAGGCTACGAGACCGAAATCATCGTCGCCGCGCTCCGCACGGGCAAACAGATTGCCGACGCCGCCGAAATGGGCGCAGACATCGTTACCTGCGGCCTCGCGGTTTACGAAGAATCCTTCACCCACCCCTACACCAACGTTGGCTTAGGCCGCTTCATCGACGCCTGGGACCACACGGAAGGCAACTAAGATGAACATCGCTTTCATCGGTCTTGGCATCATGGGGATGCCGATGGCCACCAACGTCGCCAAAAAGTATGACCTCATCGGCTACGATGTGGTTCAGAAAGAGACCCCCTTCCCTTTCGCCTCGAGCTATGAAGAATGCGCCAAGCGCGACATCATCATCTCGATGGTTCCGAAAAACGAGCACTTTGTTTCCCTCGTCGCATCCATGAAACCCTATCTCCACGAGGGCCAAATCTGGATTGACATGTCCACCATCTCTCCCGAAGTGAGCCGCGAGAAAGCCAAAGAGCTCGCTCCTTTAGGTGTCATCTTAATGGATTGCCCCGTGGTCAAATCTCAGCCCGCCGCGGTCAAGGGAGAACTCGGCATCTATGTCTGTGGAGACCTCGATATCTTTGCAAAAATCCGCCCAATTTTGGAATGTATGGGCAAGAATATCATCTATATGGGGCTTAATGGCTCCGGCTTATTAATGAAGATTCTTCATAACGGCCTCGTCGGCGAAATCCAAAATGGCGTCAACGAGATCCTCGGTTTGGCTGAAGCTTGCGGCTTAAGCTTAGGCGACGTCGTCACCGCTTTAGGCTATGGCGGCGCGCAGTGCTTCTACCTCGATACCAAAGCCCAGAATATCCGTAACCGCACCTTCCCTACCGCCTTCTCGGTGGAGAACATGAATAAAGACGTCCATTTTGCCGCGGAAGTCGCGGATCAAGTGGGCAAGGAAGTCCCGGGGCTACGCAACGTCGTGAAAGTCTACGAGAAGGCCATGGAAAAAGGCTATGCCAAGGAAGACTTCTCCGCTTCCTTCAAAGCCGTCAACGACTAGAGGATCGATTATGAGAAAAGCACGCATCGGCATCGTTTGCACCGTCCGCAAGACGTTCGATTACCTTACCGCCTATCAGCTTTACCAAGAACGCACCGCGGAAGTGATGAAAGATGACTCCGTCGAATGGGTCAATTATCCCGAGATGGTCATCGAAGCAGACGAGGCGAAGAAGGCGAGAGAATATTTCATCGACCACCACGTGGATGCCTTGATCATCGTCTCCGCCACCTTCCACCTCGGCCACCTCGCCTTGATCTTAAATGAAACCGTTCGTCGCCCCTTGCTCCTTTGGGGCTATGACGAACTCCCCTATGACGGCGGCAAGATTCGCCTCAACGCTGTCTGCGGCGTCAACTTAAATGCCTCCAACCTCTATAAGGGAGGCTGCGACAATTATGTCGTCCATGTCGGCAACACCATCGACGTGGACTGGGTCAAGGCCATCAAGATGATGGTCGCCCTCAAGTCCGCCCGCGTGGGATTAGTTGGCTATCACGCGGATGGCTTCTTCAACGTCGGCGTCGATGAGCTTCACACCTATAAGGAACTGGGCATCCTCATCAAGCATTATGAACTTAACGAACTCTTCTCTGGCGAAGTCGATGAGAAAGAACTCGCCGAAGAAAAAGAGGTCGTCCTGAAGACCTTTAACGTCAATAAACTCAACGAGTTCCAGGTCGATGCCGTCGCCAAGCTCATCGTCTTGGCCAAGCACTTCCAAGACCGCGAACAGATGGACGTCATCGCCATCCGTTGCTGGCCGGAATTTGCCAAAGCCTATGGCGTCTCGCCCTGCGCGATGATGTCGGTACTTCAAAGCCGTGGCATCCTCTTCGCTTGCGAAGGCGACGTGG
>JAFVCC010000038.1 GCA_017479485.1 Bacilli bacterium | reverse complement strand
GTTTTTGGAGGAGGCCATGTATTTGAGCAGATAGGATTGCAGGTGGATGATCTGTTTATCAAAGTCCACGGCTTCGAGTTGGAGCATGGAGAAATACTGTCTGCGGGTATGGTTCTCCTGGATATCGGTTTCCAGGTAATCCGGGGCTTGGGTGGTTGGATCGGCGACGGCGTTAATCCAGTTGATGACTTTCTTCTGTTCGGCGATCGGGAACTTCTGGTAGAACTCCGAGATGGTGCAATGATGGACTTTCTGGAGGGCGGTCACGTTAAAGTACTGCACATCATCCTCACGCAATTTCAAAATGAAGACGCGGACGGAGTTGGACTGTTCTTCCAGGACGCGGCGGTATTCGTCGTTGCGACGCTCGGTGTGAATAAAAAGAATCAAGGCCACAACTGCCGTAATGGCAAGCAAGACGCATCCGGCATAAATACCCCAGCGCTGCCACGAAATTAAAACAACCCAGTTTTGCATGGCCCTTAAACAATATCACAATGTGATAGTCACAAAAATAAGCTTTCGATTGTTTGCGCCCTTTTGTCATGGTATTATTTCGGCCGCCCGGAGAAATACCCAAGCGGTTGAAGGGGACGGTTTCGAAAACCGTTAGTGGATGCAAGTCCAGCCAGGGTTCGAATCCCTGTTTCTCCGCCAAAGCGAAATGAGCCTGCCGCAATCCCGATTCGGCAGGTTTTTTCTTCTCTTCTATAGTCATGAAATATTGAGAAAACCACCGCAAAACCCCGTTGAATTAAAAAACGTGGACGAGCCACGCTGAAGATTGCGTTGACGATTAACGGATGGGTGGCAAGTAGAAACGGCCGTAGACGTGCTTGAGTTCTGTGACGCTGACGAAGGCCCGAGGATCGGCTTCCTTGATGACTTGGACGGTGTGGTTGACTTCATAGGAGCTGACAATCATCTCAAAAATAAATTTATCGTGGCCCGTAAACGCGCCGTTGCCTTTGACCATCGTCGCGCCATGAGGAAGGTTGCCAATGAGGATTTTGCCAAGGTCTTCCATCTCCGAGATGGCTTCCACTTTCACCTTCTTGTTACGGAGGTTGATCGTGTCGATCATGAACATCGTGACGAAGAGATAGAGCACGGAGAATAACGTGGCGACGAATACTTTAGCCGCCTGTTCGGAGCCCCATCCCGCATCCGTGATGGCTAGAAGCGTATAAAGGGTGATGGTCACGCCATTGATCAATACGGAGTACTTACCCACCAGCTTGGATTTCTTCAAGGCGATGTAATAAGCGACAACGTCGATGCCGCCGGCGGAAGCATCGATTTTATACATGATCGCGGAAGAGATACCCGTGCAGACACCACCGAGCAAAGCGCGAGTGACAAGTCCCCCGTTATCCTCGATGAACTTGGAAATGACGTGAAAGAAGTTCTCGTCCGCATAACGCAAAACGGAAGTAAACGCCGAAGCGAGCAAGACATTGATAAACGTAAAGAAAGCAAAGCGCTTGCCGATGCCGCGCCAGGCGATGATGAAGACTGGGACGTTGATGCCGAAATACAAAATCGAGTAGACGATATCGTAGATACCATGGGTTTCAATGGGACGCCCAAATAACTCCACGAAAGCAATTACGGTCTGCGAAAGGCCCGAAACGCCGCCGGAAACGAGCCTGAGGGTCTGCAAATCCCCCATGTTGCTCGGCGCGATAAAGGCGCGGAAGCCAAAGGCGAAAACAAAAGAGGAAATCACCGTCACCAATAAGGACCACGAGTACGTTAGGATGTTCTTCTGGATCGGATGGTCATAGAAGTGGTCTTCGATCTTGCGGCGGAATCTTTTCTTTTTATCCATAAGCGCGATGATTATATCCCTTGCGGGCTAATTTGAAACCATGGCTTAACGCAATCTGCGAGCATGAGCACACATCGATTACGCGTATGCGTTTTATTGGTTGCTAGGGAAAAGGGCTGGTGATAAGATTATCCCGCTGTTTATAATAAACAGGCCACTCGGAGGCACTCCAATGAACATCCTCAAGTCCATTAACGCAACATTTAGCAAGTTCTGGCGTTGGATCAAAGAGACCGCTTGGGTCCAGCCGCTACTCATCGTCGGCGGCATCTTCGCGATCATCTTCTCCATCTCCAAATTCAACAAATGGTTCTCCACCATGGCGGTGGGCACCAGCACCGGCTACTTCACTTCCTATCGTCTTTCCTTAGAGAACGAAGGCGCCAACGGCATCGAAACTCAAGCCGATAAGCTCACCCAGACCATCAGGGATTATTCCTTTGAGGAATTCGAAAGCTACGATAAGGCCAAGGAGGCCCTTGCCAAAACCATCGACACCTATGGCGAGAAGTACTTCCTCGTCATCGTCAGCAACGATTGCACCGGCTGCGAAAAAGCTGAAGGCGCGTTCGGCGTTCTCCAGGACAACTGGGACAACTCCGTCTTCCCGATCGAAGATGACACCTCCTTCCGTCTCCATAGCATCTACTCCGACGAGATTTCCACCAACGACACCGACTACGACCTCGAAGAAGACCAGAAGGCCTTCTACCGCTATGTCAAGAAGTTCGATGACCTCGACCTCTGGGCGCAAGCCGCAGGTAAACTCCTCGACTCCCCCTACAAGAGCAATGAGAGCATCGCCGACGCCAAGTACACCAACCTCGAAAACGCCGACGCCGCGAGCTGGGAAACCCCGACCATCTACCTCGTGGACTGGACCAAAGCCGCCTTCGATAACGACCGCTTTGGCTTAAGCGAAGTCATCTTCGGCTTCTCCACCGACAAGTCCGACTATGACCGCGCCACCTTGCTCCAGCGCATGTGGAACCACTGCCCGCAGAGCAACGAAGAATCCGCGAAGGACAAAGACAACCCCTTCCGCGAAGAATACCAGAAGTAATTCGCGTTCCAACAAACCATCAAAAGGCGCTAGCGGCTTAGCCGATGCGCCTTTTTTGACGTCTTATGAGCAAAAGAAAAACCTGATCCTCATCAAGAACCAGGTCCTATTTATCGTCACTACTTCTTTGAAGTGAAAGCCTTAACAACTTCCGAAGGGACTCACGGGGAGATATCAGCCCCG
>JAFVCC010000037.1 GCA_017479485.1 Bacilli bacterium | reverse complement strand
GCCTTTGTAAAGTTCGATTTTGAGTCGAGTGTAGCCCAAAGCATTAACGGGGTATTTATCGATAAATTTCCGTTTATCCACGGTAATTCCCCATTGTTTTTCTAGTCCTTCAACGATTTCCTTAGGGGAAACGGTGCCAAACATCCTACCGTCTTTACCAACTTTCGTGGTGAACTTCACCTCGATGCTTTCGAGCCTTTGGGCGACCGCTTCAGCTTTGGCCTTAAGCTCTTTTTGGTGGGCCGCTTCCGCCGCGTTATCGCGGGCAAGTTCGGCCTGGCTCGCTTCGGTGGAAAGCTTGGCGAGTTTTCTCGGGATTAAGAAATTGGCGCCGTAGCCGTCAGAAACCTCGACGGTCTCGCCCTTCTTGCCGACTTTCTTCACGTCGGCCAATAAAATGACTCTCATGTTTAATTGCCTCCTGCATCGCTTCTAGCGTCTTCGAGATAAGTCGCTAGAGTATTTAACAATTTGCCTTCAACGATGGCTAAAGTGGAATTGGGGAAGGCGCAGGCCGCCATCGTAAAATGGCCACCGCCTCCCATTTTTTCGCAAAGCAACTGCACGTTAATCGTTTGGTCGCTACGCGCGGATACGCGCCACTCACGCTCGCCTACTTTGCCGATAACGAATGCCGCATTGGTGTCCTTTAAGGCCATCAAGGTGTTCGCGACTTTGGCTAAGGTAGCGCGGTCGATGATGTCCGAATCGTCGCACACTGCATACATGACGCCTCGATAAGGCGATTTCATGGTCGAAGCGATCTTGTTGACGAGCAAGTATTCTTCGTATTCGTCTTTCAGATAATCGTCCGCGCGACGTGGGTCAGCGCCAAAATCACGGAGCACTTCTGCCGCCTCGAAGGTACGCACGCCGACCGAGTTCGACTTGAAGAAGTTGGTGTCGAGGAAGATACCGGCGAGCATCGTGGTCGCAAGGTTGCTCGGGATTTCAATACGTGGGTTGCCCGAAGCGTAATGGATGAACTCGGAGAAGATTTCCGAAGCGGAAGACGCCGATGGATCGATGTATTCGAATACGGGCTTTTCTAAGTAAGATTCGCCGCGGAGATGGTGGTCAATGCAGATGATCTTGTTGGCCTTCTCAAGCGCGCGAGGCGCCATGACGTTTTGAGGGACCGAAACGTCGACCACAGCAAGAAGCGCAGATGGAACCGAAGCCAAACGTTCTTCGGCTTGGCGCGGTGAGATGGCGATGCGGTCACGAGTTTCTTTATCAAACGTGGCTAAGAACGCACCACGAGTCTTCTTCTCCGTGCGTTTCAAGTCGATGATGATGGAGCAAGGTTTCTTTAGGTAAAGGCACATCGCATAGACGCCAATGCAAGCGCCGAGGGCATCCATATCCATGTCATTATGGCCCATGACCAAGACTTCTTTGGAGTCGCCGATGATGCTTAAGATCGCATCAGCGTTGGTGCGGAACTTAACCGCCGAGGAGTTCTCTAAAGCAGCGGTCTTACCACCATAGAACTTAATGTCGTCGCCGTAACGCGATACGACCGCTTGGTCGCCGCCACGAGACATAGCCATATCGATCGCGCTGCTGGCCATTTCGTTCAGTTTGATGACGTTGGGGAAGTCGTGCGCAAAACCGATGGAAAGGGTCGGCGCGATGTTTTGCCCTTTGCCCAGCATACGTACCTTGGCGAGGAGGGAGAAACCATCTTCTTCCATCTTTTGAAGGGATGCATAGTTGCAAACCGCGAAGTAGGAATCATTACGGAAACGACGAAGCAAAACGCCTTTTTCCTTGCAATAGTTCAGTATTTCCTGACGAATCGTGGTGACAAGGTCGTTGTTTTCGTCTTCGGTTTTGCCGACGATTTCGGTGAAGTTATCGATCATGATGACGCCGACGACCGTCGCGTGGACACGAGAGTAATTGAAGATTGATTCGTATTCGCTGGTGTCCTTAAAGATGTAAAGTCGGGCGTCGGAAAGGTACTTCACGCTGTAGTTACGGCCGTTGACTTCGATTTTAACCACCATGTCTGCCGGAGCATTTTTCAAATCGCGGAGGGCGGGTTGCCACTCCAAGATATTCATATCAAGCAAGTTAACCTGACGGTCTTTGAGCAAGTTGTTGTCCCAAATAACCGTGTCGCGGTCATCGACGACGACGAGCCCGATTTCGCCAAAGTTGTAGGCCTCTTGGACGTCGGAGCCGATGATGGAAGCCGCATCAAGGTCGGTGCGATGACGAAGGCTTGACATCCTTGCCGCGGCAGCCCAAAGGTAAAGAATGTTGATGGCAAAGACGCCACAAAGGGCAAACACCCAGTAATCCGCCTTCATGAAAGCGCGGAACCCAACGGGGTAATCGTAGTAATAGAAAACGATTGCAGTGCCGATCAACGCCACTTCAAGAAAAGTGAAAAGCAGCATGCGAATACGCATGGCTCGCAATGCGTCGGACATAGCGACGTTGCGTCGATGAGTGCTCTTCTTCGTTTCTGGCATAGTGAAATTATAAGCGTGTCGCAGGCTTTCGAGTACATCTTATTACTTTTGCAAGTAATAGAGGCTATTGGACGTCGTTTTTCTTGGATTCTTCTTCCGAATCGCCCGGTTCGCGTGATTTCAGCGAATAAAGATAGAGGCAGACGGCGATGGTCACGGCAACCAGAGCAATAGAAACAATGATGCCGATGACTGAACTAGTTGCAAGAAGGCTCATCTTAGTCCTCCTTAGCGAACAAGGACGCGAACACCTCGTTGGTGAATTCATCCGACATGGCCCGTTTATGAAGCGTACCTTTGCTCACTTTTTCTAATTGCTGGTTAAAGACGACGGTCAAAACGTCGATTGCGAGGTTGGCAACACCATCATTATTGACGATAAGGTCGGCATAGATGGAGCTTGGCTCCACTACTTCGTCATACATCGGTTGAACGGTTGCGAAATACTGCGAAACAATGCTTTCCATCGTTCTTCCCCTTTCACGTGTATCGCGAATCATACGGCGGAGGAAGCGGCGCTCGGGCTTGGCTTGGATGAAGACGCAAAGATCACCCAAATCACGTAGCTTCCGGTCAACCAGAGCCATAATGCCTTCGGCAACGACCAGATCTTTGGGCACGATCGTCTCGGTACGGTCCGAGCGCGTGTGATTCACAAAGTCATAGATGGGCTTCTCAATGGGCTGTCCTTCCTTGAGCTTGCGGATATGGTCACGCATAAGCGGCCAGTCAAACGCATTCGGATGGTCGTAGTTGACCTTAAGGCGGTCTTCCATCGGAACGTTGGTCTGGTCTTTGTAATAGTCATCGAGAGTGAGAAGGGTGACTTTTTCCGGATCTAAAGCCTTGCTTACCGCACGGGTAAGATAGCTTTTTCCCGAAGATGATCCTCCTCCGACCAAAATGATTGCTGGCATACGTTTTCCTCCAAAATATCGGGGTTTTGCAAAGTTTTATAGAAATAACATCGGATTTGTATAGGGTTTGTGCTGGAATCCGCAGAATGAACCGTTGTAGTACTCCAGATACACGGTACCGGTATAAAACACCATCTGGCTACCACTTGAGGTAATGGTCCATTCAGCAGAAACGTTCGCGGGGTTATCGACTTTAGCCGTCGCATCGGCCGAAGTTTGGCCAAAGCCAATGCTATAAAAGGTCTTTGTACCGTTGGAATTCGTGTAGCCAAAGAGGTATTCGCCGGCCTTGTTCTGAATGTTGTAGGCACCACTCGATGTTTTGGTAAAAGTGAAGTAGACCACGTTGCTATCGCAGGTCATCTTCCCCTGCTCCACGCGGCATTCGTACGGAGTGATGTACCAGGGAATCGTCGCGCCTTTGGCTTGGTCACCCATCATGTAATACTTGCCAGCATTTGCATTATCTTCAGATACAATCGCAAGTTTCTTGCCGTCGAGATTATCGAGATCGGTGAAATTGTCGTGCCACGTCGTGCTTTCCGAAGGGCGGAAACCATCGTTATCCCAGATGTAGTCGGCATATTCAGGATGATCCACGAACGGATTCCTGCGGTAACCCATTTTGTCATAGCGATCATTAACCGTGCGCTCAAAATCCGTCGGGGCATATTCGCGATTCCATGCAAGGAGGGTTTTCAGGGTACCCATCGTATTTTGCTTGGTCCCATCTTTGGGATTGTTGGATAAGCGGATGCCCAAATCAAAATAGGTCGTCGCGCAGTAGAGGATCACTCGAGCAGATTCGCCGCGGGCATCTTCATAGCCAAAAGAAGCTGGGTCCCATTCCCTGTTATCTTTGCCAGTGAGACCATAAAAGAAGTTGGAACGGTCCGAATTATCACTTTGAAGCGTCGGGCGGAGCATCACGGGATCATTTTCGAACATGCCTCCGCCACGGGAATCGGGCCAAGTATGTTCTCGGTTGCATGCGCTTTGTGTTGTCTTATTCGCATCGGTAGGTGCGCGGTAGAACGGAATGAACGTAGAAGAGTTCTCGTTGGGATATGCTGCAGCCCTCGCGCCGATGCTAATCGCGGAATCCCTGCTCGCGGTGTCGCCGGTTTGCTTAATTAACGCAGCCAAAGTAACCAGGAAGTCTTGGCCGCGCGTGGATAAATCCACTGGCCATTTTGGGTCTTCATCGACATCAGGAACTGGAACGGAAGTATAAGAAGTAGACCAGGAAGACGAACTCGAAGAGGTGCCGGTTGAACTAGAAGGGTTGCTCGAAGAAGAGATTGAACTAGAGGACCAAGGTTCTTCACTAGAAGGAACCGGATCCTGACTTAGCTCCGAAGAAGCGTCAGTGGAAGAAATACTCGGCACTTGGTCGGAAGAATTTGGCGAGGCAGAAAAGATTGGCGTTGCCACGTTACAAGAAGGCAGCGCGAGGCCAATTAACGCCAAAAGAAAACCGAACTTTTTCATGCCTTATACCATATCGCAAAAGCGCTCCCTTTTAAAGGAGCGCATGTGTGCATGAGTGTGCGTGTTATTCCGCCGCTTTCGGGGCCTTATAGATGAAGAACTTGCGGGTGAGGTAATTGAAGACCATGGTGAAGCCGGTACGGATCACCATGACGGTCGCCCAAGCGAAGAAGATGTTGATATTGCCGCCTTCGCCGAACATCTTCTCGAAGCTAAAGCCACCGAGGATGTTAATTCCCCAGCCGCTCCATTCAAGGCAGATCATGTAGCCGAAGAATTGGATCACCGCGCCAAGAAGCAAGCCTAGAACCGCCCAGAAAGTAAAGATGAACATGCCTTTGAGGGATTTGGATTTTTCTTCCGACTCCTTGGTGACGTTGCGGAAGCCCCAAATCGAGGTTAAGGACCACGTAGCAGGCGTCGCCACGATAAAGCCAAGCGCCGAGATTAAGAACATGATGAAGAAGGCGCCGATGGTACCCACTCCGGCAACGCGGGAGGAGACCATCGAGGTAAACCAGCCTTCGACCGCAAAGTCAATCAGCGTGCCATAAACGCCAACCACCACGAATCGAATGATTTCCATGATCAGACTCGTATCGGAATTAAACTTTTTCTCAGCCATAGAGTGCTTCCTCCGCCAGAATCGAAATTGTAGATGATAACCGCGCAAAAATATACAGTTGTTCCAATTCGTTGGGGATTTGCAGAGGAAAAAACCGATGAAGCTATATCCCCATCGGTTTGAGTCGGATTACTTGCCGTCTTTAATGGATTCTTTAACCACAGAGGCAAGCGACCCAATCTTCGCTACATCAGCAGGAAGGAAGATCTTCGTGGATTGTCCATCGGCGACCTTGGTGAGGGCTTCGTAATAACGGAGCTGTAACGCGGCTTCGCTCGGAGCGGATTCGTTGATGCGCTTCAAGCCTTCTGCTTCGGCTTCCTTCATCATGCGGATGGAGTCGGCCTCGGCTTGTTTGACCTGGCGGAGGCTCTCGGCTTCACCCTCGGCGCGGAGAATGGCCATTTGCTTATCGGCTTCGGCGCGGAGAATGGCGGATTGCTTTTCGCCTTCTGCAACAAGGATGGCGGATTGCTTCTGACCTTCGGCGAGGAGGATCTTTTCCCTCTTCTCACGCTCGGCACGCATTTGCTTTTCCATGGCTTCGCGGATGTCTTTGGGCGGTAGGATATTTTTGACTTCGACGCGGTTGACCTTGATGCCCCAAGGATCGGTGGCTTCATCGAGGATCTTGCGCATCTTCTCGTTGATGATTTCGCGCGAGGTCAAGCATTCATCGAGGGCGAGTTCGCCGATGATGTTACGGAGCGTGGTGGCGCTTAAGTAGTTGATCGCGCTCATGGGGTTCTCCACGCCATAGGCATAGAGTTTTGCATCGGTGACCACGAAGAAGACGACGGTATCGATCTGCATCGTGACGTTATCCTTGGTGATAACCGATTGAGGCTCGAAGTCTTTGACTTGCTCCTTCATCGAAACGCGGAGGGCAATCCGATCGAAGAAGGGAAGGAGCATATGGAGGCCAACACCCCAGGTGGTGCGGTATGCACCAAGACGTTCAACGATGATTTTTTCGGTCTGCTTGACGATCTTGATGCTGGTGATGATGACGACGAGGATCAGTGCTGCAAGCACCGACAAGACAATGATGAGAGCAATCATTTTGTTTTACCTTCTACTTTCTTTACTACGAGCTTGTTGCCGTTGACGGCCACAACCTCGATGACCTCGTTTTCGAGGATTTTTTCGTTTTCGTTTACGGGAACGGCAGTCCAGCTGACATCTCCGATTTTCACCGCGCCAGGGTTCAGGGTTTCGATGTCCTCGATGACACGGCCCTTCTTTCCGACGAACGCGTCCACGTTACTCTTATAATCGTTCCGCTTGGTGAAGCGTTTGACGAAGGGCCGCAGCGCCAGTAACGTCGCGACGGAGACCACGACGAATACGATGACTTCGACCCACCAGGGAACGTTGGGAATTAGGGAGAGGATTAAGGACACGAGCGCCCCGAAGGCGAACCAGACGGATACGACGGCCGGCCCGATGGCTTCGATACCCATCATGACGACGAATAGGCTAAGCCATACGATCCACATATATTCTTCCATTATCGTGGTCCTCCTTTCGTGTTGACGATGAGCACGTTCTCCACGCTGTCCCATTTCGTTTCATATTGGATGGGGACTTTGGAGAGTTCGATGCCCAGCGCATCGCTGATCTGTTTCATTAGGATGGTGGAAGAAATCCTTGCAAAACTCTTATGGATTTCTAATTTCAGCAAGCAGCACTCATCCAAAACACCAGATTCGACCGTGTTCTTCGACAAAGGCTTAATGATGATGTTTTTGTCTTCGTCGATCCCCACTTGCACGCGATAGGCGAAGTCGAGTGGATACATGGCGGTAGTGTTCAAGGTGATGTTGTTGCCATAGAGCGAGGCGACGCCGTTACGCTCTTTGACGTTGAACCATTGAATCATTTTTAACCTCCTACACATAGTTATACATAAAAATACATTTGAATACAAATAAATTCGTAAACAAATGAAAAAGCGACCTGAGGCCGCTTATTTCGGACGATTATTCCGCGACGGGTTCGGGTGGAAGCTCAACGACTTCGTCCTTCTTTTTCTTCTTTATAAAATAAGGAATTAGGTAGCCGGCCGCCGCGAATATAACCGTTCCGGCGACGCCGATATAGAAGACGGGGCGAAGGACGCGATAAGATGTCGGCCCAACAAAGGCGACGTCCATCGTATAGGTGCCTTGCTTTAAGCGGAAACTTACGAGTCCATCGACATATTCGCCGTTGACCTTATAGGTTTCGGATCCTTGGGACAACGTCGCGACATAGCCATCGTAATAAAATTGCGGTAACTGTAGGAGGGCGTCTTCCGAAGTGACCGTCACTTGGAACACCCCATTGGGGCTATTGATGGAAGTGACCGTCACATCGCCAGTTCCCTCGAGGTAAACCGGCAGGTGATAGTCCTCTGCGCCCCACTGCCACTTGCGAGTAACAAGAACCTCCCTGCGGATGGTGTTATAGAGAGAGTTGGTGTAGTCGGACTTATAGCTCGTATCGTAGAAGATGCGCGGCATGTATTCGTTCATGACGCCGATGTTGCGTAGGCTCTGAACCATGGACATATCTGGCTCCGCGGCGTTGCCGCCATGGTTGCTATAGACGATGCGCTTATCCACTGGTCCCATCGCAGTGACATACCACAAGATGGAAAGGGTTAACGCGACATACTTCGTGACGCGGTATTTGGAGAAGGCACGGGCGAATACGAGAGCGATCAACACGGCGATCATGTTGAAGACGCCCCAGAAGCGGAACGGGAACTGGCATTTGCGGAGAATTTCCGGCGAATGCTCCCACATAAAGGGCACGTACAAATAGAGCAAGCAAAGAACCATTGAGACGAGAAGTACATAGATTTCTGGATTTTTTGCTTCGTTTTTTAGATTTTGGAGCAGTGAAGTTTCAGATGTTTTAATTCGTTCTTCACGGAGGGTTATGAACACCATCGTTAACGTGAATAAGGGCATGGCAAAGAGCATCTCTTCACGGGTTACAAAGAAGATGGGCAAGAGCGAGATGATGGTCGCGAAAGATAGCCCAAGATAGGTCTTGTCCTTCTTTTTGGCGATGGCCAGCGTCAAGATTGAGGCGCAGGCGGCAAAGAGATATAAGATGATGTCCCAAGTCCATGTCGTCTCCGTTTCGCCAGGGTACCCGTCCTTAATGTAATTGATCCACACGGGATAAAGGTATCCAGCAAACTGCTCGGTCTTCTTGATATCGGTCACCAGGTGCTCGACGCTCGTCCACACCGCGACTTCATCCGACATGCGGTAATACCCCGTCTTTAACGCCTGTTGCATAGGAATCATGTAGAAGGCGACAATCATCGCGAGCAGTACCAGCGATATGGGCAAATAGATCCACGTCGCTTTCTGTTTCACGATGCGGATCAAGTTTTTGAAGTTCGCCAAGACCATAAAGACGGCCAAAATTCCGGATAGTAACGCGGTGAAAGGGTGAGACAAAATCAAACTCGCCCCACCGATAACGGCGCAAAGATAACCGGTGATCGTTGCTTTTTCCTCTTTGAGGATGCGGAACACGCCAAGCAGCAATAACGGGATAAAGGCTTGGGCGAAGGCTTCAGAGAACGCCGCGCGGTAGAGGAAGCAATAGAGACGATATGGGGAAAAGATATAAGCCATCCCTAAGGCCAAGGCAACGCCTTTGTCCTTCGTGAACTGAAGCGAAAGACGGTAAGTCCAAACGCCTGAAAGGAACACGCTTAAAATCGACACCAATTTCCAGGCATCGATGATCCTCATGCCCATGAAGTTCAATATGCCCACGATGTAGTGGCTCATCGGAGCGTAGAACGTGTAGATGTTATATCCGAGGTTGCCGAGAAGTGTATGGCCCGTGGAAATGCCAGAAAAACCATTCTTCCAGCCGTAAACCAAATCGTAAACATAGACCCGGTGCCAGGTAATGTCGTCGCCATTAGTAAGATATTCGGGGTTTTTGAACCAAACAACGAAGGGAAGGAAGCTTACCGCAAGGAGCAAAAGGTACGGCAAAGTGGCTTGGGCAAAGGAAATAACTTTGCGCACCCATTTCTTTTGCCAGAATTCATTCCAAACTAAAGCCAATTTATCCATATGGGCGAAATTCTAATCGCTTTTCCCTTTTTAGGCAATGACGCGCGAGCGCGGCGCAAGCACAAAGCCCACGCGCGGGTATTGTCTCTCGCGTTCGTTGAGACTAAATGTGAAGTTTTCCTCTACAACAAAGTAGTTTGAAAGCAATTCGCGCCACTCCTCGACGGACTTTTTATTGGCTCTTAGCACGCCATCCTTATAGAAGTAATGACCGTTTTTGGCCATGCCAAGTCGTTCCGTCAGAACTTCTTCGCTAAAGTCGGGGTTAAGCCCAACGAATAAATGTCCATTAGGCTGCAGCGCTGAAGAAAGGCGCTCCAATATCTCGGCTTGAACGTTGTCGGGCACCACGTCCAAAGTGTTGACGCACAAGATGAAGTCGAACATTTCCGGATAACCACAAAGGAGGTTTTGGTCGCCACAATAGAAAGACAGGTTCGAGAGGCCCGAAGCGGCCGCCACTTCGTTGGCCCGTTTCACCCCATTAGGTGAGACGTCGATTCCAATACCCTGCTGGATTTTGACCGTGAATGCAATTTCCATTAACCCCCAGCCGCTGCCGCAGCCATAGTCCAAAACCATGCCATCAGGCTTCACATAGGTACGGATCACCTGATTGAATTTTTCTTCTTCAACCCATTTTCCTTGCAAGGGCTGGGTCTCTTCATTTTCTTTAAACACACCGTCCCAAAACTGCTTTAGTTTTGCATAGTCATCCATGATTATTCTTCACGATTTACGCGAAAAACCACGTAAATCTCCCCTCCTTTTTCGAATTTCTTCCAAAAATGCATGCCGTTATTTTTCATGACACTGATGGAAGGAAGGTTGGCTTCAACGGTATAGCCATATAAAGATTTGAAGCCAAATGTCGCAAAGCCATATTCCCTGACGAGCCGAGCTGCGTCGGTCGCGTAATGCTGGTTATGGTATTTTGGGTTGATGTGATAGCCGATCTCAGGCAAAAGCTCGCCGTCGATGTTTTGCAAGGATAGTCCGCAGTCTCCGATGAACTCACCGCTATGCTTATCGATGATGGCCCAGAACCCAAATCCGTATTTACGGTAGTTTTCTTGCGTCCAATCCATCAGGCGGCGCATCATCCGCTCGTCGTACGGCGCTCCGAAATATTTCATGTTCTCGGAATCTTGGTAGATTTGCCGCAAGGAGAATAGGTCTTCTTCCTGGTATTCACGGAAAAAGAACCGCTCATTCTCAAGAATCCTCGGTGTAACAACATTTTCGGGCAAGACAAGTTCGAAGACCATGCGGTCTTTATTGGGAGGCAAGACAACACGCCCGCATAAGGACATACCCGCTTTCGCGATAAGATGGCGCATCACCGCGTTCCCTTCATGGGTATCGATACGCAGGGATCGAAAGCCTTCTTTGCTTGCTTGTTCGATAAAAGCTTTGAAAAGGAGTTTTCCATAGCCCTGGCCTTGGAACTCCTTTTTTAGGGCAACACGGTGCATGACTGCGTAAGGTAGGTCACTGAGCCACTCGCCTTCATAAAGATGGTGATAAGGCTCTTCGTAATATGTCATCGCCATAACGCCAGCCACGGTATCAGGTTCACCGATTTTCGGCACGACATAAAGGTGCCGCTTTTTGATGTCTTCAACGAAGTCATCTCGATTGGGATATCCATCTTGCCACTGCCCATTTCCTTGAAGTCTTAAGACTTCCCGGGAGTACTCGACCGCCTCCATAATTTGATCGATCTCTTCTAAGCGCGCCCTACGATAAAAATTGTCCATAGACGAAACAATAACCCTTCGCGCGCAATGCGCAAGAAAAAAGAAGAGGGGCGTGAGCTAAAAAGTATCGATTTTAGTCTTTTTGATCTTGCGGTAAGAAACGCACTATGGATTCTGTGTTTTGAAGTAAGATGTGCTCGCCTTCCCCTTTGATGGTGTCGCCATATCCATCATCTTCATCAAGCGTCCCAAAAATCAGAAGATCCCAGCCAGCACTAATTCTCTTACGGATAGTGCAATGATGAGTCGCACCGTCAAGTTCCATATCCACGTTCGTTCCAACAGAAACCACAAGGCCAAAGGTCATATCGTCCTTAAGATCGAAATAAAACCGGGGGCCGCCTTCAAAACGACATTTCGAATTGTTATACGTCATTTCCTGACAATACAAGTAGGAGGCGCTTAAGTCGATATCTTTGCCTAGCGCTTTAGTGTCTATGATTAAAACCACGCGCTTCGAGCTTCGTGTATAGGTGGCGACGACGCGAGTTGGCTGCGTCACTGTGAAGGAAACGATCCTTTGATAATCCTCTTCGCGCTGATACCACCAATAGAGGTCTTTGTAACTCCGATCCAGCTCCTTGATTTGAAGGTCTTTGGGCTTCACTGGCTCATTGCCTTCTACGTCAAAGAACGCGATGGATGAGAGCTCCATCTCGTGATGCCACGCTAAAACCGATAGTTCAAAAACGGACCCTAAGGGATATTGGTCGGTTTCAGAGGGAAGATCAGAACCGAGATAATCAACCAATATTTGAACGCTTTTTTGTTTTCCCATAAGCTGGATTTAAAGTATTTTGGCCGCTTTTTGGCGGGATTTCTAGTTTTGTCCATCATATTTTGCGTCGCATAAAGGAATATATCTTCCCATGCAACAAGCGGGCTCAAAGGTATCCCCTATTTGATTTTTAATGTCTTTAGATACTGTTTGTGTTCTTCACTGACGCGGTAGGACTCTACGGCTTTCTGTATTGTCTTGTTATGGATGGATGAATCAAATCGTCGTTCTTCAATGGCTCGAATAAACGGGTCGTAATTCTTCGCTAACCCCGTCGCGAGGTACCAAGCAATCATCATTTTGACGTAGTAGTCTTCAAGTTTTACTTCGGCGACCTTTTGAATATATTCTTCTTTAAAATCCTCGCCCAGGTAGTAATTCATCAAGCATTTGACCGCGTATCTTACCCGATAGACCTCGGAGCTTTTTAACCACCGCTCAATTTCTTTGATTAAGGACTCCTTATGCCGATTCAAATATTTATTGCAGATGGCGTCGCATACGGACCAATTGGTAACAAAGGGTAAGAAGGCATCGACATAACGAAGAAATTCGTCGTAATCCTTCATGTTTGAGAGCAGGAAGGCATGCAATATGTTTTCTTCGTGATATGGATGAGGAAGCGAAGAGAGGAATTCTTCCCGTTGTTTTTGGTTGAGCTCCTTGGCGTATTTCTTAAGAACCGGCAAGCGTACGCCGATGAATGTCTTTTCGTCGACATTTGGAATTAAAGGCAGGGTAAAGTCGCGGTATTTCGGATCCGCTTGAGACAATAAGTATTCTTGTATCTCGGTCATATCATTGATTATCGGGTACGTCACTATATACATAAAGCACAATCTGCCTTCAATTGGCGGGCCTACCGCGCCCTGATTTGTCCTTGCCCCCCAAGATAAAACCGCCCACATGGAGCTGTCTAATGCCAGCATTGCTAGCGCTGCAACATGATACGGGGATTATTCTTTCGGCCCGAATGCATCGAAATGGAGCATGCCGCCGCACTTCGGGCAGCGGATAACCGTCCCCTGCGCGTACTCATTATCACAAAACGGGCATTTTTTGATGGTCGGTTGACCTTCGATTTTGGTTCCGCTTTGCATTCCTTTGTTCTGAAAACACTGCAGAATCGAGCGAACCAACACGGCGATTAATGCGCCTTCCCAAACGATAACGAATATCAAAAGAGGGAGTTCCAAGTGATAGTTCTTATCCATGATGTTCGGCATGATGAGGCGAAATGCCGTTTCGATGGATTCGCCGACGGGCCGTTTGTCGCTAAGGCTATCGTAAAGGGATTCATTGAAACGGTCCGTCACGGAAGTAAAGAGAATGCTGTCGGTGTCGTTTCCTTGCATTCCCTCAAAGGACCAATTGTCGTGGCTGCCACCGACGTCGCTATAGACGATGAGCCAATGGGACTCGTCTTTGAAGCGAGCAAGGTAGGCATCATAAGCATAGCCTTCAAGAGAGGCGTAATGAGTGTTCCACACGCTGTTATCGACAGCAAGGACGCTCGGGCAGATGCCCGTTACCGTGAAGAATTCCTGGAATGTACTGCGTAGTTTGGCTTCGTCGTCCTCATCCAAAACGTCGGTTTCATCTTGAATCAGAATGCTCGTCGAATAGTCCGTTGGTAATTTGCTGGGGTTATGGTAGCCCCCAAAGAAAGCAACGAGTCCACCCGCAATCATCATGACGCCGAGCATCACGAAAGTAAGGATGGTGGATTTCTTCGTCGGACTATTTGGATTGTTTGTATAGACGGTATGAAGTCGGCCGTTACGACCATAGTAAACATAGCAGGTCGATCCCGCGAAATAATGCGATGAGGTACGATAGCTTGGGCCGCCGCTGGAGGAGCTTCCAGAATGGAATCCGCCTCCGCTTGACCCACCGCCAGAAGAATGAGGCATAGGGGAACTCCTTGCCCAAATTATAGACGCTTTATCTCATTCTTAACACAAGAGGAAGAAGGCTGTAGCGACGTAATCCAAGCCCGTCATGAATTGAAAAATATCCTTGTTCTGCAGGAATTTTTGGATAATTTCTTAGATTGTGGCTTTTTAGATATATGCCATTCTTTTACATTCAATAACGCCCACATATGCTTCGACTAATGCTTTGTGAGGAAAACCGTTTTACCAGCTGAGACAAAGCACAACCGTCCTACTCCAAATATGTTCCATGACGACGCCGATTCTCAGAAAAAGAACAGACTCTGTTCTCTCCGATGAGGCCCATATTCGAGCCATTGGTTTGCTAATCACACGTCTTTGTTTTGGACCAGCCAATAGTGTTGAAACGACTCGTTTTCGTGACCAATGAGCGGTTCGCTACACTCTTTGAAGCCCAAGAAGGACAAAGCTTCTTTTCGTTCCACGGCATAGCTCCACCCTTTCGTCAATAACGGCAGCCTCCCAAAAGCGGAAAAGGCTTCTTTTATTGCGATCCTAAAGATCTTCACGAGTGCCTTCTTTTGTTCATAGTAATGATGCACATCTACTCGAAGGAGAATGACGTCATTATAATTCGGCTCGTTTTGCCGAATGAAATATTCGATGGTTCCAATCGCTCGATTATTCGAGTTGTCTATGATGACTTTTCGGACGAAGTGTCCCTTTGAGGTAGAATCTATCCAAAAGCGTATTGCCTTCTTCATTCGCTCCTCAGTCGAATAATAGAAGATATCGCCGTGGCAATTATCCGAATTGAAGAACGGGACACACATGACGTCTTTATAGACGACGATCAGTTCTTTCCAATCGTCCAGTTTAAGGTCTCGTAATGAGTATTCGACTACATCTTTGTTCGTTAAGTCATTTAATTCAAGAAGATACTCGTTTATCAGGTCAATCAGCTTATCGAAAGGGACATCGCCATTGCCGTTTTCGATTTTGTTGATGCTCGCTCGGTTGGTATAGCCTACCCTCTTCCCCATTTCTTCTTGGGATAAGCCTTCCCTATTGCGGATTTCTTTGACCTTGTCTTTCAATTGTTTCACGGAAGAATCAGCTCCTCGTTTGAGAGAATATCAGAAATCAAATTAAGATAGGCTTCCGGATTCTCCACTTCCATTATCGTTGTTATTTTGTTTCCGCCGTCTTTGGAGGACGCTCCGCAGTGGAAGACCCGGGTTTTGTCGGGATAATCCAAAATCACGTAGCGGTCATGGAACCTTCCCTTGGTCTTTTTAAATTCGATATGGAGATCGGGACGGTCGGCAATAAAATCCACGATGAACGACTGGGTCAGCGAATTTCTGGCCTTGTTGTCGGAAAAGACGATGATGCGCACGCCCGAATCGCAGGGTTTGAGCAGCTGGATCGTCTTGACGTCGATGTAGTCGTCAATCAAATAAATACTTTGCTTCGCCATAGAATAAATCCGTTGGTAAGCAATGTCGGATTCGATTCTCTCGCCATCCATAATTAAGAAGGATTTATAGGTGGACGGGTCGATAAAACTATCCATCACCATCTCCAGTTTTCCTTCGACTTTTGCAATAGCCTCCGTGTTTGCCCGTACTTGGTTAGTCAAAGCAAGGACCTCGTTGGTCGAACTTAAAGATTGTGTTTCCGCAATATAGTCCTTCATGGATCTAAAAAGACGAATCAGCGTTATGCTCTGCTCAATTGCGAGATTGCCATGCAAAACGGTCATGAGCATATATATGCCCTGTTCGGTAAATGCGCGCGGCAAACTCCTTCTCCCGCCCCAACTTGATGTCACAAAATGTGATAGCAAGATGGACTCAAATTCTTGCTTTCTTAATTGAAAGGAGAAGTCTTGGGGGAACCGATCCAAATTCCTCTTAATTTGTTGATTAAAAGCAGATGTCCCATAACCATAGATTCTGGCCAAATCAAAATCTAGCATTACCTTTTGACCGCGGACTTCATAAATAAGGTCCTTGATTTGGCTTTCATCCAATAAAGCTAGAGGCGCTGAATCGTTCATAAAATATCTATATAAATTTGTTTATGTTTTTTCAACAAACAGGGGTTATTAAAAATCGCTCAGTGATGGACGGTCTTATTGGTTTGTTGTTTCCTATTTATTTAGAATGCATTTACACATTTCAATAATTCGTTGTGCGGTAGCAAGATTTATTTTGTTATTAATCGCGACCCTAAGCATATCATCGTCTGTTATATTTTTACCTTTTCCGTTAACTGATGTCGTATGTTCGCCATAATATGTCCTGCCCGGAGTTATGTCATATGCAGGAGATAACCTATATGTTTTGATTACACCATCGTAGATGAATGAAAAGTTTTTAGCGTGGTCATCTTGATTATCAATTAGAACATTAAAAACCATTCTTCTGAACATCTCTAAAACATCATTTTCATTTCTCGTTATTATCCTAGTCAGTTTTATTAATTCATTATAATCAAGACAAGGTGCTCTAAAATCGACTTCTAATAGTGCGGCCGCACTTATCATATGAATCTTCTTGTTGGATTCTCGATCAAATCTCTTGATCAAAAAATACTTATTGCCAGATTTAGAAGTAACCAACTTGATTGTAGGTATATTAATTCTGGCTTCCTTGGCAAGAGACATATATTTAAATTCAAGTTCAGCTATGTTTTTAGGATCAAATTTGGAAGAGAACTTAACAATATAATCCTCGCCATCATATTTAATTAATGATTTCGGTCTCGCGCCGCCACTAGATCCGCCCAAGGAAAAAAGATTAGTAATGTTATCGACTTTTTTTGAATCTAATAGGTCGATGCAATCTTTTTGAACAGCATCAAAATCAATATTGCTTCTATCAGTATCTTCACTGAAATCAGGTATATATTCCAATAACCCCATCCCTGAACAACCGACATAAGCAAGTCTATCTAGACACGTTAAGTCACTAATATTTATATTCTTTCTTTTCAAATAGCGGTCCAACAATAATTCGCCATAACTATCTGGTAAAGAATCTGCGAAAACTCCAAAAAGACCTTTAAAATGCGGTGATGTTGCATAAAAAAGTTGCTTCGATAAAGGGAGTTTAAATGGGTTAATCGAGAATCCTTTTTCTACCCATTCATCTGTATATTGAAAAGCCACTCTATTATCGTTTGTTAAAGCAAGGGTGCCTACTTTAATTTTGCTGGCAAAAACCTCAATCTTTCTGATCATTAATTATTTCCTCAATGGATTTATAAGTCAGATGATTTTTAAACAAATTATCCAAGTCATCATATAGTTGTAACGCTAAGGCAAGTTTAACTAATGATGCCAAAGATATATCACCCGTTTTTTCAAATCTTCGGATGGATGCATACGACACACCAGAAAGAACAGATAATCTCTGTTGTGATACCTTTTTACTCTTTCTAATAACGATAAAACGTTTCGCAATTTCTAATTGCTTTTCATAGTAAGTGACAAATTGCAATGCTTCTTCTTCCATACGCTAATATTTTAGCATTTTTACCTATATATCCAATGTTATTTGATAATATATTAGCGACTATTTACAGATTTCCCATGACGACGCCAATTCTTCGGAAAAAGAACAAACTCCGCTCTCTCCGACGGGGCCCATGTTCGACCCGTGTGGCCCAGAATCGACAGATGCTATAATTCACTCGCTTGAATCGATATCGCCCGACGCGGCCGATTATTTATTTAATCTCTTTCTAAACCAATAGGACGTCTTTTGATATCCGCTGTCCTCATAAAAAGCATGTGCCTCTTCGCGAGCAAAGCCAGACGCAAGAGCGATATATGGGGCGCCGCTGTCGATAGCAACCCGCTCCGCGGCCTCGAGCAACGCTTTCCCGATTCCTTTGCGTCGATACTCTTGCCGCACTCCAAGGCCGTTGATTTTGACATATCCGTTGGGATGGCCGACCGCGTAACTAAATACCGTCGTCACCAGCCCCACTGCTTCTCCGTCAACTTCGGCAATCAGCGTATGATAACGGTCATCACCTCTCATCTTCTCATAGGTTTTCTTCAAATCATCATCCGTTGTAGGAACATCTAAAACCTCGCGCCAGATAAAGGCCACAGCAGGGTAATCCTTCTTTTCGATTTCGCGAATCGCTACTTTAATCTTTTCTGTTTCAAAGCTAAAAACCTTGCAATTCTGGATTATCTTTCTGGATTTCTTAATCCCGAGAAGTTCTTCCACGTCAGTTTCTAAAACATCCGCGTATCGATATAAAGTTTCAATGGTTATGTCGTTTATGCCGTTTTCTACCTTTGCCAGCGTGGAACGATCTTTATAGCCCATCATTTCGGCGAGTGTCTGTTGAGAGTAACCCCTCCTTTTTCGAATTGCTCTGAGTCTTTGCCCTAACTCTCTCTTATCCATAGTGATTATTTCTTTTTCTTAAGGACGTCCAAAAGGTCTTTATCAAGGTTTGCTGTCATCGCAATTTGGCGAGAAGCATCGAACTTCTCATATTCCTTATGAGCTTTTTGTTCCGCTAGTGCATGGGAGATTTTCCCAGCCCCCACAAGAATATCCGCGCGTTCGAACTTCAAGAATTCGTCCAGGACGTTAATCCAATCGCTCATGTGCATCGGGATATTGGACTGAGCCATTCTTTCCGCATGATCCAAATACATGTTCACGATTTGGTTCAATGAGTCTATTTCTTCTTGGGACAAATAGTTTTTGGCAATCGTCACGTCACTTTTTTGAACGTGCTCGCCCCACCAAGTCGTTAAACCCATGTTATCCTTTGAGGCATCTGCCCGATGATAAATGAGTTCCGCCGCCGTCTCGCCTGAAATAGCGTAATGTAATTTGTTTTGGACGGTTTTGAAGAAGAGCAGGGTCTGCTCATCGTTTTTGTTGTAATCAACGCTTGTTGAATAAATATCCAAGACTTTCTGGTAAAAACGTTTTTCCGATGCGCGGATTGCCCTGATTCTAAGATAGAGTTCATCAAAATAATCTCTTCCGAACTTCGTTGGGTCCTCAAGACGTTTATCATCGATGGCAAAACCCTTTACCATGTATTGTTGGAGGATATTATTCGCCCAAACGCGAAAGGCGGTCGCGGTGGAACTTTTGGTGCGGAAGCCAATCGCAATAATCATTTTGAGATTATAGAGTTTGGTTTTTCTTCTTACGGCCCTCGTTCCCTCGTCTCGAAGTAGTAAGCCCCACTTACTAGTTCGATCTTCCTGAAGTTCGCCCTCTTTATATATGTTTTGGATATGCATCGTAATGTTGGCTTTTGACGTTTGAAACATATCGGCCAAGCTTAATTGAGTCATCCAAATATCGTCTTCGTTTAGGTACACTTCGACATTGGACCCGCCATCAGGAAGGTTATAAATCAGTATTTCGTTTTTCATTTTATTTAGCCTCCTTAACCATGTTAATTATCTTCGATTTGTGATTGATAATCCACATATCCAAAGCATAAAAAGCCGCTCAGAGGGACGGTCTAATTCGCTTTTGCTTCGTGTCTCGGGGAGAACGTTCTTCGTATTATCTTGGAGAATTGTTCTCGTCCTGGCACAACAACAACTGTCCCATGGCGACGCCTATTCTCTCCGAAAGGACGAACTTCGCTCTCTCCGACTAAGCTCTATCTTGTTCCGTTGATAAGGTATAATGAAGCGACCAAAGAGCACCCCACCATGATTCAAGTCCAAAACCTCGTAAAAGTTTTTCGTAAGCCAATAAGAGGCAAAGGCCTTATTGGAATGCTTTCTACGCTGTTTTCCCGTAAGTACACGGAGACTCGCGCCGTCGATGATGTTTCTTTCGATATCCCCGAAGGCGAGATTGTCGGCTATATCGGTTCTAACGGCGCGGGCAAATCCACGACCATCAAAATGATGTGTGGCATCCTCACGCCTACATCCGGAAAAGTCCTCGTCGATGGGAAAGAACCTTATCTTAAGCGTCGCATCGTCGCCAAAGACATCGGCGTCGTTTTCGGACAAAAGTCCCAATTATGGTGGGACATCCCTTTGGTGGAGTCCTTCAAGGTTCTCAAAGAAATCTATCAAGTCAGCGATTCCGATTACGAAGAGCGAATTACCTTTTTATCCTCCGTCCTGGGTATCGATGAATTTATGAATCAACCTGTCCGCACCCTTTCCTTAGGCCAAAGAATGCGCGCCGACCTCGCCGCGTCGATGCTCCACAATCCTAAGATTCTCTTCCTCGACGAACCCACCATTGGCATGGACGTCCTCGTCAAAGACAAAATCCGCAACGCCATCCATGCATTAAACGCGAAATACCACACCACCGTCGTCCTCACCACCCATGACATGGCGGATATCGAAAACCTTTGCTCTCGCATCATCATGATTGAGAAAGGATCAATCATCTATGATGGTCCGTTAGGAGATATAAAGCGACGCTTTGGCAACATCAAAACCTTAACGTTGACCGTCCCACCAATCGTCGACCCTAATGCGGTCAAACCTTTTTCCGACGAGGTCACGATGACCGTGGACGAAGATAAAGTCATCCTTTCCTTTGACGCCGATAAGGCCGTGCTCGAACAAGTCATCCAATACGCTTTTTCCCAATATCACGCAATTGACATGAGAATTGCGGACATTTCCATCGAAGACGTGGTGAAGAAGATTCTCTCTCAACAGGAGGAAGAGCATGCGAAGGCTAAGAAAATATAAGCCCTTTGCCCGCGCGGCGGCCATGGACATGATGGCCTATCGCTTTAACATCCTCACTTGGGCCATCGTGACCGTCTTTGAAGTCGCCTGTCTCGTCTTCTTATGGCTCGCGGTTTACCAAAGCAGCGAAGGCGGAATCGATTCCTCCATCAACGGATTCACCTACAAAGAAATGGTCGTCTATGTCGTCTTAACGACGATATTCACGTTTATCACCTTCAATGACGACACATTATGGTTCATCAATCGCGATGTGCGCGAGGGGACGATCGGCAATTTCGTGATTAAACCGATTTCCTATCGAGGCAAGTTCATCGCATCGAACCTTGGGGCCTTCCTGATGATGGCGGTCGTCTTTGGCCTCCCTCTTTATGCCGGAAGTCTCGGCGTATTGATCGGCATCGGATATTTGCCCGTGATTTCGGCGTGGGATTTCATCGCTCATTTTGCCTTGTTCTTAGTCGCCAGCGTCCTCGCTTGCTTATTAAACGGGGCCATCTCCTACATTTTCGGCATTCTCTGCTTCTACACCACCGCGGCGTGGGGCCTTAACGCCTTGAAGACAACCGTGGTTTCCTTTTTGTCGGGCACGCTGCTTCCCATCGCTTTCTTTCCGGGCGTCTTCCGCGAAATCGTCAGCTACATGCCCTTCGCGGGAATGAGCCAAAACCCCGTTTTGATTCTGATGATGAAATACGACTACCTCGAATGCGCCAAGGTGATTTTGATTGCGTTGGCGTGGCTCGTTGCGTTGGAACTACTCGGCAAATTACTTTTCAAACACGCGATAAAACTCGTGACGGTGCAGGGAGGATAGCATGCGGTACGTCAAACTCTATTTCACCTGCATCAAGCGCAGCATGCTGTCCCGCCTCGAATACAAGAAGGACGCGGTCATTTCCATCCTTTCCTTTTTGATTTCCAACGCCTGCGCGTTATGTTCCATTTTCTTCATTTTGCAGGTCATCCCTTCATTAAAAGGCTATACCCCCGCGGAAGTCGGCTTCTTCTACGGCTTTTCGATGCTTCCGATTGCCATTGATCACCTCTTCAGCGACGAATTCTGGTTGGTGGCGTATCGGCGCGTTCAACTTGGCGATATGGACCGCCACTTCCTGCGACCCGTCCCCGTCATTTTCCAAATGTTCGCGGAGACGTTCCAACCCGACGGCTTTGGCGAGGTGATCGTCGGCGTAACGATGATCGTCATCTGTGGTTTGAACCTGCAAGTATCCGTCACCTTTGGGGCGGTGTTCGTCTTGATTATCGGCGCGATATTCGGCGCGTTGATCATCACCTCGTTCAAAGTCGCGTTATCTTCGCTTGCGTTTATCTTCAAGCGCAGCGGACCGCTCCTTCAGATTGTCTACAACTTCACCATCTACGCTAAATACCCCATTGCCATCTTCCCTGCTGCAGTCCGCTTTATCCTGATTTTCATCTTCCCCTTTGGGCTCTTTATCTCTTTGCCGGTCGATACGTTGTTGTATGGAAGCTATAACCCCTACTTGCTCAGCTTAATCATCGTTGGGGTAGCCATCGCCTTCTTCACGCTCGCCACGCTGATTTGGACATTATGCGCTAGGCGTTACGAATCCACGGGGTCCTAAAAGAGAAAACCGCCCAATTATTAAGGACGGCTTAATCTCAATTTGAGTTGCCACGATCCGTGGACTTCTTTCCCGATGCCGAGTGACTGGGTTGCTTCGTCGTCGGGGTGAATCCGGTTTGTCCTAAATCGGGGAATCGGGTTCGTCCTGCGACAACAAGTGTCCCATGACGACGCCCATTCTCTCCGAAAGGACGAACTTCGCTCTCTCCGACGAAGCCCATATTCGAGCCATAGGACGCGATTCGGACGACGCCTAACAATTTGCCAGCCACAAGGACGATCGCGCGACGTGGACCGACCGGGGCTAGCCAGAACGCGTTATATACAAATATATAAAGTAGCTTCGACGTCGATGGTTCCTAATAGGTCCGAGACGAGGGACGGACATGAAAAAACCGCTCAAAAACGGACGGTCCTGTTGATTTGTTGCTTCTTGCCTATAAAAGAGTCGAAGTTCACTACGCCTCCCTCTTAAGCAATTTGTTTTTCAGGTTATCCATCAATATCGCACCCAATGGAGCGGTTATCAATATTGCCACCACCGCAGCGGTCAGCACCAACGTGCCGCAAGCAAGGCCTTCGGACAAAGCAATCGCCCCAATCGATGCTTGAACGGTCGCCTTAGGGAGATAAGAAATGACGATATATAGTTTTTCTTTCCAAGTGAATTTCGTTGCAATTATGCTGCAAAACACGCCTAAACTTCTAAATACCAACGCAATGAAAACCAGCCCAACGATGATTGCCCCTTCTTTTGAAAAAGCGTAACGAACATCGACCGCAATGCCAACGAGAGCGAACAATAGGATTTCAAAACCTTGCCATAAGCCGTTATAGGATTTCTGCATCTCCTTCGCTTCCTCTTTTTTAAAGACGCCCACCACAAATGCCATGACGATGATGGCTAATAGAGACGAAACGCTGAAATACGGTTTCAAGGCATTCTCGAGGGCGAGCATCCCGAAGGAGAGACCGAGCATCAAAATGACATGGACGATTCTATTTAGTTTCATGTATCGAATGGCTAAAACCATCAAGAAGCCTACTCCGATGCCCAAAATGACACCGGAGACGATCGAAATGGGGATTTGCCCGACGCTCCAAGCGTCAAAGGTGGACGTTGCGACCAGATTCTTGAACGAATAGAAAAGGACGATTACAAAGATGTCGTCACAAGATGCCCCCGCCATCACAAGTTCGGGCACGCAGTGTTCTTTTCCATATCCTTCTTCCATTAGGCGAATCATTCTCGGAACCACTACCGCCGGCGAAACGGCCGCCAAGACCGAGCCAAGAAGCAAGGCTTCGAAATAGGATATCCCGAGGAGCATTGGGCCAAATATCGTGATGCCCGCAATTTCAAAACAAGCGGGTAAAAAGCACATCAATATCGCAGGTCGCCCTATTTTCTTTAGGTTCTTAATGTCCAAAGATAGGCCTGACCTGGTCAATATGATGACCAAAGCGATTTGCCTTAGATGAGACGAAACCGACAGCAACGTTTCATCAACGATATTGAACAAAGATGGTCCAATAAGAATCCCGAGAATGATATACCACACCAGTTTGGGGAGTTTGATCTTCTCAAATAAAAACCCACCGAGGATCCCACCACCAAAAATAATAAACAAAGACAGAAATATATTCATCGATACCCCCCATCTGCCATAGAAACAAAAGCGCTGATTTCTATGACAAAACAAGTCATAGACGTCATCAGCACTTCATTGCGGTTCTCTATTTCTAGATGGGAGACATCATTCCCGAGCCAATTATACTACTAGCAAGAGGAGAAACATAAGAAAACCACCCAGCGATGGACGGTCCTGTTGATTTGTTGCTTCGTGCTTCGGGGAGAATCAGCTTCGTCTCGTTGGAGAGAATTGCTCTTGTCCTGACACAACACATGTCCCATGACGACGACCATTCTCCTGCAAAGTACGAAGTTCGTTCTCTCCGACGAAGCCCATATTCGAGCCATGTGACGCGATTTCGACGACGGCTAACAATTTGCCAGCCAGAAGGACGATTGCTCGACGTGGGACGCCCGGGGCTAGCCAGAACGAGTTATATACAAGTATATAAAGCAGCTTCGACGTCGATGGTTTCAAATAGATCCAGGACGAGGGGCGAACGAGCATGAAAAAACCGCCCAACGATGGACGGTCTAATTCGCTTTTTGCTTCGTCGTCGAGGTGAATCCGGTTTGTCCTAAATCGGGGAATCGGGTTCGTCCTGCGACAACAAGCGAGAGATTACTTCACTTCGGGAAGCAAACCCAAGAAACGCGCATTTTTGATCGCAACGGCGAGTTGGCGCCGACGCCCAACACAATTTTGTATTGGATTTGCAGGGTTTTCTATATTTTTCATTATCCCTACAGCAAAGGATCCGCGCCAAGCTGACGCAACCGATTTCCGTTAACAGAGAAAAGCAATTAACACTACATCTCCTCGCGAATGGAGCATACTAGAATATAAAGAAACATCGAAAACGGGCGAACAACGCCAGCATTATTCGTATAAAGAGCTTTTTGATTAAAGCATTCTTGGGCCGTCAGAATCAGAGACAAATTTGCGATGGCAGTTATTGCAATAATATGTCACTCTACTGCCATCCATATTGATATCCGCTGTAATGAAATTGGTGGATTGGCATCCTGGGCAATTGGTGGGTTGAACAAAGCCACATCCGCCAGAAACAGCCTCTAATTGGTCATCGGTGAGTTCAACACCTTCTTCTTTAGCGATCTTCAAAATCTCTTCTTGACCTTTGCAGTTTTTGATTTTCTCGATTTGTTCCTCGGTCAAGCCTTTCAATAGTTCTTCTCTCATTATCGAAGCTCTCCTTTATCGATCAAATGTTATCACAATTATCTCGCTGGCACGTCAATCAAATACCGCTCGGTCTTATTTATGAATTGCTCGATGTGCATTGGGGGTAATCAGCTGGGTTTCAGCGAGGAGAATTGCTCTCGTCCTAACACGCAAATTGTTCCATGACGACGACAATTCTCCAAAAAAAACGAAATCGGTTCTCTCCGACGAGGCCCATATTCAACCCGTGGGACCCAGAATCGACGACGACTATGTTTCGCTCACTCGAATCGATGCCGCGCGACGTGTGACGACCGGGGCCGGGCGAAAAGAAAAGACCCAGCGGTTAGCCAGGTCGATTTTCTATGTGGTGTTGCTTCGTCGTCAGGACGATCGATTCTGTACAAAACGGGACGATCGATTCTGTGTGACGACAACAAGCGAGAGATTACTTCACTTCGGGAAGCAAACCCATGAAACGCGCGTTTTTGATCGCAACGGCGAGCTGGCGCTGATACTTGGCGCTGGTGCCGGTCGCGGAACGCGGGGTGATTTTTCCGTCGGGAGAGATGAACCTCTGAAGGAGCTCCACATCCTTATAATCGATGTATTTGATGTGGTTCTTCGTGAAGTAGCAAACTTTACGACGGGAATGCATCTTCTTGAAAGCCATTGTACATGTTCCTTTCTGTCAGCTTAGAACGGGAGATCATCGTCGGTGACGTCGATGGTGTCCAAGTTCTGTTTTTCGCTGACGGGATTGACCTGAGAGAAGCCATTGTCCATGGGCATTTCGGCAGACGCGCCGTTCATCTTCGCCGCGGATTCCACGAATTCAATGCGGTCGCAATTCACCGAGTAAGCGGTGACGTTCACGCCTTGGTTGTTCGTATATTTCCGAGAAACCAAGCGGCCATACACGCCGATGAGATTCCCCTTGCGGAAGAATTTCGTGAGGGTGTCGGCTTGGTTGCCGAAGATGGTGCAGTCCATAAACAAGGTCTGACGTTCTCCGTTCGGGCCTTTTCTTCCGTCATCCACCGCGATGGTGAAGGCTCCCACGCTGGTTCCGGAATTGGTCCTACGAAGTTCGGGGTCGCGGGTCAGGCGACCGACGAGGGTGATGACATTAAGCATCGTTGTTTTCCTCCAAAGTTAGTCTTTATCGACAGTGACAAGGAAACGGACAACGTTGTTATCAAGCTTCGCCAAACGAGAGAACTCATTAAGACCCGCGGGCTCAGCAGACACCTTGATGATGACGTAGTAGCCTTTGGTGAGTTTCTTCATCGGGTAGGCGAATTCACGGAGACCCCATTCGCGGACTTCCTTGACCTGGCATTTCTGCGCAGTGAGGATGCCATGGAGCTTCTCGATCTCAGCCTTGCGCGCCTCTTCTTCAAGAGTCGGGACAAGGATGTACATGATTTCGTATTTTCCCATGATTCTGTACCTCCTAGTTTCGGTCTATGGGCCACCTTGGCGGGTTACCATGTGGTCATAAGAGTGTTGGCCCTCTTTCTTTTGCCTTCCAGAGGGCGTCTTATTATATAAGAGGGTCTCGTCATAGGCAAATACTTCGTGAACGTTCCGAATCATTTCACCTAATCTCTTATAACGGTGGAAAGCACAATTGGCGAAAAAATTTGAAGAAAGCGATTTTCCCAATACAATTTGCTTATGGAAAACATCAATCTTCTCCCCGAACTCGAAAGCGCCTCAGTTGCCATCAACGCGCTCGACGACAGCCCAGACCTCCGCTCGCCTCATTTATACAATGCCCTTTCCTTGCTCCATGAGTCACTTGGGAAAGACTCGTGGGTCGGGCTTTACGTTGAGAAGAACGGCAGGTTGCTTCTTGGACCGTTCCAAGGCACGCCAGCGTGCGAAAAGATTGCTTTTGGTAAAGGCGTCGTCGGCGCATGCCACGCCCAAAAGAAGACCATCGCCGTGGAAGACGTGATGAAATTCCCGGGCTATATTTGCTGCGACGCAAAGGCTGCCAGTGAGATCTGCATACCCCTATTTCGCGACGGCGCGACCTATGCCATTCTCGATATCGATCTCCCCTACATTCACGCATTTCGTGATGAAGAAATCATGCAATTTGAGAAAATCGCGAGGGATTTGCAGAGATTATTCTAATATTCCGCTATTTAAACAAATAACACCGCAAGTTTCGCAATTCATACGTGATTTAGCGGTGTTATTTTGATTTTTAGCCCAATTAATCACAATCTGCGGACGGCATCTTTCGGTGGCCATTTTGGCATGAAAGCATCCAAACGAAAACCCGGCTAGGTCACATCCCGAGAGGACTGACGATAACCGGGTAAGTCGGATTATTCCTTAGACTTTTTCTTTTTGACGGCGGTACCGTTTTTAATCTCAACGTTGCCGCGATCAATATCCGCAATCTCCTGGCGGTATTTCTCCATCTCTGCGCTATTCGCAAGGATGAAGTGACCCGGCAAGATTTCTTGGAATCTCGGCTTCTCTTTCGAGTAGTCGTGAGCCTTGAACTGGTCGTAGACGATACGCACCCTGCGTTTCTCCAAGAAGGGGTTCGGTTGCGGGATGGCGGAGAGCAACGACTTGGTATAAGGATGTAAGGGGTGCTTGAAGAGCTCTTCGGAAGTGGTGAGCTCGACAAGGTTGCCGTAATACATAACCGCGATACGGTCGCAGAAATACTTGACGGTGGAGAGGTCGTGGGCGATGAAGATCATCGTTAATCCCATCTCCTCTTTGAGTTCGTTGAGCAGGTTAATGACCTGCGCGCGGATGGAGACGTCAAGCGCGGAGATCGGCTCGTCGCAGATCAAGAGCTTCGGGTTCATGATGAGCGCGCGGGCGATGCCGATACGCTGCCTCTGACCGCCCGAGAACTCGTGGGGATAACGCGAGGCGTGCTCCGGAACAAGGCCGACTTTCTTTAAGATTTCGACGGTCTTCTCATGGTTGCTACGGCGGTTATGATGGCCTTGGATGCGCAGACCTTCTTGGATGATGTCCTCGACGGTCATACGGGGGTCCAAAGAGTCGACGGGGTCTTGGAAGATCATTTGGATTTCCGACATCAAGCGCTTGGAAGGATGCTTGGCATCGTAATGAATCTGCTTGATCTTGGCGCGCTGTTCCGCACGGACACGACGGTCGCGGTCGCGGATTTCCGCGATACGCTTCTCATTTTCTTCGTGAAGCTTCGCGGCTTCTGCCTCGGAAAGGCTCGCCTTAGCGGCAGCTTCTTCCTCTTGGATCTTCTTGATCGCTTGGTTCGCGTGGATGCGGGAGTATTTGATTTCTTTGCGGTTCCAGCGGTCACCAGCACCAATACGGTAGCCACGATAATAAATCGAGCCCGAAGTGATGTTATAGAGGTGCATGATGGAGCGTCCAGTCGTGGATTTACCACAACCAGATTCACCGACGATGCCGAAGGTCTCACCGCGATAGACATCGAAGTTGACGTCGTGGACGGCTTTGAGCTTGACATAATCGGGCCAAGAGCCGAGCTTGAAGTACATCTTCAAGTGGCGGACCGAGAGGACGATGTCCTTCTCGCGAAGTTCGGGTTTTTGCTTAAGGTGCGAACGGCGAAGCGCATAGTCATGCTTGGCCGAAACATATTCGCTATCGGCATTGCCAAATTCGAGATCGGCTTTGTCAAAGGCCTCTGCGGCGGCGGCAATGGCGCGCTCGTCTTTCGAAGCTTTGGCTTTGCGGAGGGCGTCTTTGGCTTCGTTCCAAACCGCTTTCTTCTCTTTCCGCTTTTGTTCCGCGGCATAGACATCGGCAGTATCGGTGATGGCGACATATTTCGCAATCGCCTCATCGAGTTCCTTCTTGGCCTCTTCGCGCTGGGCTCCTTCCGGAGTAGCATCGAATTTCGCCTGCGCAGCATCGAGATCTTTTTTCGCAGCAGCCTTGGCAGCATTACGCTCACGGTTCGTTTTGAACCGATATGCAAAGGAGGTCTCGTTGACTAATTCATCAATGTCCTTTTGCTCCATGACCTTGGTGCCGGCACGGTGCTCAAAGACGTCTTGGTCCGTAAGCTCAAGGCCGATAGAGTGCTCGTTGACGGCGAGGAGCTCTTGGCTGGTCGCATCGTCGACAGAATCCTGACCCAAGAAAGCAGGCTCAGGCTTTTTGTCTTCTTCCTGCGCATCAAGGGCGGCATCCACGGCTTTTTCGTCTAAGGTATCCGGTTGTTCAACAGGATTTGCTTTTTTCTTAGGCATCGTTTCTGTCCTCCTCTTCTTTTAGCGCATTGTAAATACGGGTGCTCACAATCGCCGGCGGTTCGATATCGGGCGCGCCATCATATTCCAGCCAAGTGGCGGCATAATGGGTTTCCGAAATCTTGAAGAACGGCGGTTGATATTTGAAGTCGACGGCCAGCGCGTAACGATTACGTAACGCGAACGCATCGCCTTCAGGCGGGTAGATCATATCTGGCGGGGTGCCCGGGATAGCTTCGAGGCGTTCCTTCGAATCGATATCGGGGATTGAGGAAAGAAGCGCCCAGGTATACGGGTGACGCGGATCGAAGAAGATTTCGCTCTCGGTACCGTATTCGCAGATTTTGCCCGCATACATAACCGCGACACGGTCCGCCATGTTGGCGACGACGCCGAGGTCGTGGGTGATGAAGATGACCGACATGTTGTGACGGGCTTTGAGGCGGTTGATGAGCTCCAAGATTTGGGCTTGGATGGTCACGTCAAGCGCGGTGGTCGGCTCGTCGCAGATCAAGATGTCGGGTTCGGCGATAAGGGCGATGGCGATGACGATACGCTGACGCATACCGCCGGAAAACTCAAACGGATATTGATAGAAACGTTTTTCTGGTTGAGGGATACCGACTTCACGCATGACTTCAATCGCTTTTTTGCGGGCCATGGCCTTGGTGATTTTGACGTGGAAGTTGTAATCTTCGATGATTGCTTCTTCTTCCGCGTTGAGGGCATCGATCGCCTTCGCATATTTCGCGCGTTCTTCCTTGAGCTCGCGGAGCTTCGCCTCATGGGCGGCGCGGAGAGCTTGCTTCCTCTTATTGAAGAAGAAATTCAGAACGAACTTAAAGCGGTAGGCGGTTTCCTCCTTGCGGATGAGACCATCATAGTTGGCGATTTGAGCCTTGGCTTCATCGGTGATGTGAAGCGCCTCGCGACGGGCTTGCAGATCAACGAGTTTCGCATCGCGTTCGGAACGGAGTCCTTCCGCGTATTGCTTGTTCTCGATGCGGGCTTCCGCTTTGCGCTTATCGAGGGCGGCTTTTAAGCCAGGCGCCTGCTCCTTGTAAGCATTTTTCGCGGCAAGGATGGCTTCGTTCATTTTGGCCTTAGCAGCAGCCTTCTTCTCTTTGTTCTGCGCGGTTAACGCAGCGAGCTTTTCGCGTAAAGAGGCCACTTCTGCAGCGTTTTTGGCACTGCGGGCTTCCGCCATCTTGTCTTTAATGCCATCTTCTTCCTTGGCGCATTCGCCAGCAACGCGATTGTATTCGTTCTTTGCTGCGGTGATTTCCGCGTCGCGGATGGCGCCGAGGTTTTTATAGGCGACGAGTTCTTCGGCGATGAGCTCATTGAAATGGTTCTTCAACTGGTTGGAGTTGATGAGCATCGTCTCGATGATCTGTTTGCCGATTTTGACGATGGGGTTGAGGGAAGAGAGCGGGTCCTGGAAGATCATGCCGATCTTATGACCACGGATACGGTGGAACTCTTCTTCGGAGACCTTGAGCAGGTCCTCGCCCTCGTAGATGATTTCGCCGCCCTCGATGATGGCGTTGGGCGAAAGGATGCCCATGATCGCCTTCGAGGTGACGGATTTGCCCGAGCCGGACTCGCCGACGATGCAGAGGGTCTCGCCACGATGGAGATCGAAGGAGACGCCACGAACCGCCTGGACTTTGCCGTTATCGGTCTTGAATGAGATGGAGAGGTTGCGAACGGAGATCGCAATATCGTCGTTGTTACCACGACGTGCGGCTTTGGCGATCAAAGCACGCTGCTCATCAGTTAAACGGACAGCCATGATTATTCGCCTCCTTTCAAGGACGGGTTAAACGCATCGCGTAAACCGTTGCCGAACAAGTTGAACGAAATCATGATTAAAGCCATGATGACGCTCGGGAATAAGATGAGGTGCGGGTTGGTCTGCATCTGATCCTGGTTTTCCGCCAAGATGACGCCGAAGGATGCAACGCCTTGCAAGCCTAAGGACAAGTAGGCGAGGGTCGCTTCGGAGAAGATGACGCCAGGGATCATTAAGACCGAGGAGGTCACGATCGTACCGACAGCGTTCGGCAAGATATGGCGGAAGATCAGTCGACCGTCACTCGCGCCTAAGGTACGAGCGGCCAGAATGTACTCACGGTTCTTGAAACGGTAGAACTGCGTACGCGTCGTTGCCGATGTACCAATCCAGCCCGTCAAGCATAACGCGATGCCGAACACCCAGAACGAGTTACCCATGTTGATAATGCAGAGGGTCATAACGACGATCCACGGCATACCGCCAAGGATATCGGTGAAGCGCTCCATCAAGATATCGGTCCATCCGCCGAAGTAGCCAGCGAAGGCACCATAGACCAAACCGATGGTGAGGTTCACCGCGGTGGTCAAGATACCGAGAATGAGCGAGGTGCGAAGACCTGCGAAGACCTGGTGGAGCAAGTCTTTGCCGTATTTGTCCGTACCAAAGAGGTAGCGCGGGCAGGAAGAACGGCCAGGATAGAGCACTTTCCAATAGGTGGCATAGACCGTGATGTTGATGGTTTTGATGCCACCGGCTTCGGTCTTAGTACCGACGGGACGATGCTCGTCATCGATGATGATGGGAGAATAGGTTTGGTCGAGGACCTTGATCGAATCCGCGAACTTCTGCGCGGCAACGGCAAGCTCATCGCCCGAGAGGTCTTTGAGCTGGTCCGCGATGGTGAAGTCAGCGCTGATCCAGCCATTGTTCGCCCAGGAACGGAGCGTTTCGATGGAAGGCGAAACATAGCGTTCGCCAAAATGCTGTTTGTAGGTGTCGATGCGGTAAGTGCCGCGGACGATCTTCGCGTGGAAGAGCGAAGCGGTACCATTGAGAGTGGTCCAGTAGTACTTCTGGGGGTTGTTATCCTTGTCGAACGGAGTGATTCGAAGCGACTCGTTCGCGTTGATGAGGGACATGCCATCGAAGTCCTCTTTGTCCGCTTCTACCGCCGAGGTGAATCGGATGGTTTTGATGACGACGTTATTGGTCGTTTCGCCCTTATCCTCCATGTTCAAACGAAGGGTAAGGTGCGGTTTGCTCAGCGGTTTAAGCACATAGCCCGACACATACTGAGCGTAGGGATCTTTATCGATCTCTTCGCGGATGCCGTCGAAATGATCGTTGAGGTTGATGGTTTTGGCCCCGAAGGTGGTCACATCATCCGCTAAAAGGTAGGAACGAGGATTCTGGTTGTTGTCGGTCCACTCAAGGAGCAAGTCATAGCTCACCTCGGCACCGTATTTCCAGGCTTCCTTTAATTCCGGGTCCGCGAGAGGATTCACGGTTTCCACGGTGATGGCGTAGTTGTGCGATTGATCCGTGAAATCGAATGTCGCGCCGTCCCAGGACATCAGTTGGGGCGGGACGACAGGCATCATAGAGTTGATGTTGTTTGAGGCAATGGTGAAGTCGGCGGTCACCGTATCGTCACTAGAAAGGACATAGGTGAAGGCTAACGAATTGCCTTCTGCGGAAATAGTATTATCCGCAGGATCCTTTAATTCCAGCTTGCCACCGGAATAGGACCAGGTGCCGCTTTCGGTTGCTTCGCCCGCGGTAAAGATATAGGTTTTGTCTTTGCTGAATTTCAGCGTGCTCGTGCCATCGGCAGCCGTCGCTAAATAGGATTCGGCTTGAATCGCGCGATACGTGCCGTTAAGACGGGCGTAGCCGCCATGGGCGTACGCGTTGACCGAGTCGACGTACTCGATGGGCCCAGTGGTAATGCCACTTTCGCCACCGATAACGAGGTCCATCGAATGGTTCGCGGGCTTGGCGACGACCGTTCCGTCTTTGTCGTATTGGGCCCAGTCGACGTTGACGACGACGTTATTGTATTCTTTGCCGCCATCCCACCAGCCGGCGCCCGCATCAAAGAGCTTCGGTGCGAGCAGGTATTCGTCGGGGTGCTCCGTGTCGATGTCGCTAGGAAGCGCAAACGGCAAGATGATGGCCAGAACCACCAAACTGCCTAAGATGACCGCACCGGCGACGGAGGATTTGTTCTTACGGAAGCGGCGAAGCGCGTCCTTAAAGAAGGTTGTGGGTTTGCTTTGGATCTTTTGGTCGGAGATGACCACGTCCTTTTGGACCAGTTGGAAGTCGTCCTTGGTGAGATTGACTTCGTGCTGATTACCCTGGGAGTCTACATAATTGAATTTGCTCGGTTCCATTATTTTCTAGCCCCCATGCGAATACGTGGATCGATAAAGCCATAGGAGAGGTCGAGGAAGACACCCGAGACCAAACCGATCAATGTGTAGAATCCCATGTCCGCCATCAAGACGTTGTAGTCTTTGCGGTTCAAAGCGGTGACGTACAGTTTGCCAACGCCTGGGATACCATAAAGTTGTTCGAGAATCATCGCGCCACCAAGGAGCGAGATGACTTCCGCAAGAATCGACGGAAGAATGGGAACGAAAGCGTTCTTCAAAGCATGACGAACGATTGCTTGAGAACGGGTTAAGCCTTTGGTGCGCGCCAATAAGAGGAAGTCGCTCGACATAACCTCAGTAAGTTCGGCACGGGTGAAACGGCAATAGCCGCAGATCGAGCCAAAGGATAGAGCCATGGTCGGAATGATGTAGCCTTGGAAGCGTTCTAAGGCCGGAGCGGTCTTGGAGGGCCACTGCGAAGGCAGGATCTGGTTTTGGTAGCAAAGCCAGTACATCATCAACGTAATGACGATGAACGAAGGCACGGAGATAAAGACCATGACCAACGTGGAAATGATGTGATCGGTGAGCTTGTTTTTCTTTAACGCGGCCCAGATGCCGAGGGCGATACCAACAGGTACCGAGATGATGACCGGCCAAATATTGACCATGATCGTCGTGGGCAGACGTTCGCCAATGACGACCATCGCATCAACGTTGGGCGAAATGAAAGTCGAGGTACCCCAGTTGAATTGGGTAACAAGACCCTTTAGCCATACGCCATATTGTTCGGCGTAGCTGCGTTCATAGAAATAGTGCGTCACTTTAGCGGAGTCGGTGAATTTCCATAGCAATTCGCCATAGCCTGCAGTCTCTTCCCGTAAGTCCAACAGGTAGCCGAGCTTAACCTGATTCTGGTAGAACGCATAAACCGCGGATTCGGTCGTAGCAACCGGTTTCTCAAAGGGTTGCAGTTTTACCAGGAAGAACGTGACGGTCAGAATGATGAAAGCAGTGACAAACGCGAGGACTAGACGCTGAATTGTGTACTTGACCATTATTTCAGAACCTCCTTCTAGAATAGTCGACGAAAAAAACCGAGGGCTTTTTGTCGATGGAGGCCATTATATAGCATAGAAAAAGGGCGTCAACCATAGGTTGACACCCCATTTCATTTTGTATTGTTAGTGTTGGATCAACACTTCCAATTATTCGTTGACGACGCTGGAGTCGTAGTAATAGACAGATCCGTAGGCATCGCCTTCGGAGACAACGCCATCAACAGCGGCAAGGCCGTAAGCACCGAAGTAGATGACGCCTTCCGCTTCATCATCCGCGAAGGAAGCAAGCGCTTCCGCAGTGAGGGTGACGGTGACGGTGCCCTTCTGGCTATTGGATCCCTGGGCGAAGGTGAAACCTTTGATGTAGCCAGCGCCTTCATAGTCATCGAAGGCAACGCCTTTGCCCTCGTCGTCGAAGCCGAAGTCGAGTTCAGCGGTGTAACCATCGGTGAGGTAGACGGCTTCGAGTTCGCAATAGAAGAGATCGTTGTCGAGGGCAGCGAGTTTCGCGGCTTCCGGATCAGTTTCGGCCTTTTCCTTCATGTAGGACTTCGCAGTCTGGTAGGAGAAGGTCACCGCGAGGTTGCCGTCACCATCGAATTCGGACTTGCCGAAGGTGACGACGATCGGCGGGAGGGATTCGCCCTTATAGGTGACAACGCCATGGTCCGCAGCGGCCCAGAGGTTGTCGAAGGACCACATCTCACCGTTGTAGCTGAGGTCGATCTTGGAGGTATCGGGGCCCCAGTTGAGGGTGAAGCCGGAGGAGTTGTCGGACTTCAAGACTTCCATGAAGTTGAGCGGGTCAAGGCTGTTGCCCGAGATGGAGCCGAAGCCGAGGTCGAACTGACCGACCATGAGGTGCTTGTAGTAGACATCGGACCAAACGTCGACCGCTTCGCCTTTCACCTCGAGGGTGAGCTTATGCGCTTTGGCGGAGGCAGAGTCATTGAAAGCATCTTGGATGTATTTCGCGATGTCGTTGTGGTAACGGGTGATGTGCTGTTGATACATCCACCACACGTCGATGGTGAGCTTATCGCCATCCTTGATGTCTTTGGATGCAAGGAGCTCGTCGACGGCGCCAGAGAAGGCCTCGGAAGCGAGTTGCTGGCTGTAGCCATATTTAGAGATGGTGTCGCCCCAGAATTCCGCCTGGGCGTCCTTGTGGGCCTGGGTGGTGTTGTAGGAGATACCGTTAAGCGGGTCGGACATGTAGTTCGACGAGAAGTAGTTGATGGAAGGAATAGAACCATTCTTGGTCGCGAAGGTATCGCGGTCGATGGCGTAGAAGAGACCCTTGACGAACTTGTCGTTGGACATCCAGGGCTTGACGTTCCAATAGTTGGATTCGGAAGTCTTGGTAACGCTGCCGTCCTTGCCGAAGAGCTCAACCCACTGATCCTTAGTGCAGGTGTTGAGGTTCAGTTTGAAGACGGAGTCGCCCGGAACGGAAGTGGTACGAGCATCGTCTTTGAGCTGGTCGAGGTAGTCGGTCGGGATACCAGCAGAGTCGAGGTTGCCGACGAGGAACTCGAGGATGGCCGCGTTCGGGTTGGTGTTGATCGCGGCGAGGATGGTGCTATAGATACCAGGGATGTTGTAGACGTTAGGATCTTCAACACGCTCCCACCAGCCGTCGTTACGAGCGAAGGCGATGGCTTTGTCGGTCTCCCAGGACTCGAGCATGTACGGGCCAGTGGAGAGGAAGTTATCGACAGGGCTCATGGACTTGTCTTCGTTGAACGCGCCATAGTATTCGGGGTGCGCGCAGTTGTCGGTGACGAGTTTGAAGAAGTCGAGATTGATTGGGGCGTAGAGGTTGGAGGCTAAGCTATACATCGCGTAGAAGGTGTTGGTCTTCGCCATGAGGGTGAAGTCGATGTAGTCGCCGTCGGCGTCTTTGCCCGCCTTGATGCCGACCTTATCCCAAGCAGCTTTCGCGGCGTCGGAATCGAAGCCATCGGCGGAAGCGTTGTAGTAGGCAGCGGCGCCGGCGATGCCGGAATAGCCGGTCTGGCCAGCGAGCTCAGCGCCACGATAGTAGGCGAATTTGCCGCAGAGGAGGATCTTGAACGCGTTGACGTAATCGTCGATGGTGACATCTTTATTGTTGAACGCGGCACGGGCGGCATTGGTGGACGCAGTGCGGAATTTAACGCCGCCATCAGCGCCAGTGCGGAGATAGATACGCCACTTGGCGGAGGTGCCATCTTGATCCGCGGCGATTTTGCCCTCGTCGTCGAGCATGACGGGGCGGTTCTTGCTGGAGAGCGTGCCGTACCAGTCATAGCCGTTCTTGTTGGCGTTCATCTTGGTGCCGAAGTAGCCAGCGGCAGCGTTGCCATAGAGGTCGCCGATCTGGGAGCCGGAATCGTCGAGGTAGTTGATCTTCTGAGGATCACTCGGCTCGTAGGTGTGGTAGTAGTTCCTCTTTTCACCGGATTTGAGGTCGGCAGTGAGTCTGCCTTCACGCATAATGCCGAAGCCATAGCCGACGATGTAGTTCTCGGTGCCCTTGACGACACGGTCGTTATACATGACGTATCCGCCGTTTTCGAAGAGGGGGAGGCCAGTGACCTTGTTGTCGATGGCGTACTTTTCGAGGGCGCCAAGGATCTTGGTCTTGTTTTCGACAGATTCGCCGACGAGCGAGGTCGCGGCAGAGCTACCACCGGTGACGCCTTTCACATCAGCGAAGGAGCCGGGTTCTTCGTAGAGCTGCGCGCGATCATATGCAGGCTCGTACACGGGTTCCACAGAGGAGGAAGCGGGAGCCGGGTTGGAATCACCAGAAGCATCTGCGGAAGAGTCCGCCGGTGCAACACTGCTGCTCGCGGGAGCTCCGCAGCTGACGGCTAGAAACGCAGCGGCAGAGAGCACTAACGGAAGAATAAGTTTTTTCTTCATGAGTAATATCTCCTTTCTTGAAGAGTGGTTGAATGATAAGGCACGTTAAGAACTTGTCAATAACAAATAATATTTTCTATTTTTCAAAAAAAGTACCGATGGCGTCGATACTTTTTGGCAAATGAAACTTTTATTGAAAATTGATAAAAGCGCTTACATTGACAAACAGCCCTAGTTCAACTGCAGTCTGAAGATGAGCGAACCTAGCATGAATATGGCGCCATACACAATCCAGGGCCATGGGTATAATGGGGCTTTTTTGCGTTTCTCCGCACGATATTGCCGATATTCCGGATAGTCTTTTTGCTTCATTCGGCCAGGATTGGGCATCATGTAGTGGAAAACCTGCATGAAGCCATATTGGAACATCTCGAACGCGCCAAAGTAATAGACCACATAGAGTCCGCCCGATAATAAGGTAAACGCGCCCGTGAGAAAGAAGGTGTTCGTCCACCCCATCAAGGTGAAGTTGCGCGGGATGAATGTTAATAATAGGAAATACACACCCGCGAGCACGGTCGCGACGATCCAGGTAATTAAGATTTGTTTTGCACGGTCACTCATAGTCAATAAAGGTGGGGGCATGAACCCCCACCACTTATACCAATGTTTTTATTTCTTGGTCAAGGTTAGTTTCGCTTCGCCGTTGCCGATGGAATCCACGTGGATGGAATAGGGAAGTTGTTTCTTCGCGGCGTTTTTGAAGTCATCGTCGGAGCAGTTATAGTCCAACTCGACGGCGGGGTTATAGAATTCGAAGTCCGCGAACTTGTCTCCCGTCGCGCCGAAGCTCGAACCAGCGCCGAAGAGCGAATCTTTGGTCATGACGACGCCGACGGTCTTTTCTCCCTTATCCGCGCGCATCAAGGTCAACTCAGCGTTGACGTAGAATTCGCTGTGGTTTTCAGAGTTATTCGTCGTCATCGAATAGTAGAAGTCATCGTCCTCATTGAGGTCGGGATCCTCGTTATAGAGTTCGTCGTCCTCGGGTGAGATATCATCAGGGAAGCGATAATCTTGCGCCTCACCAAGGGTATTGAGCTCGGTGACGCCGTTGGGATCAAAGTAGACAATGGTGTCCTTATCCTTCTTGGCCATATGCGCTTCGTGGATGGTCTTATCGACGTGCCAGATGCGGATGCCTTCGCCATCAGGGCCAATTTGGTCCTTAGAAGCATAATATTTCGCGGTGTCATGCGCGTTAAGTCCCTCTGGAGTGTAGTACTCAAGCAAGAGGTATTCGTCCAAAGAGGTACCATTCCAGGTATCGGCGATAAGAAGCGCCTGGCCCGAGGAATTGCTCGGCTTGAGGGTAATGGAGATGGTCGCTTCCGTATTCGCGGAGGTCACGGCCTGCATGTCGGTCCAGCCCCAGAGATATTTGGAGTAAATGTCGTGGTCGCAGATGTTTTGGTCCTGCATCGTCGCGCCACCGGCGGTAGAAGAGCCCTGGTTATTGGGGTCATAGTAGTCCGCCAAACCGAGCTGGTGGCCCATTTCATGGATGAAGGTGTGGGCGTCGGGTTTCTCTAAGGTAGGCTTGTCGCTAGCGGTTTCCTGCGAGAAGTCGATGGAAGTCCAGCAATAGGTGCCGATTTTGGCCCATTGCGGGTTCTTACGGGCAGCAAGTTTGGTCTTGAAGCCGTGGCGCGTTGTGAACGCCCAGCCGAGGCTGCCGCCATCATCGTGGTTGATGTGGGAATCCGGGACCATGTAGATGCCGTCGATCACACCATCACCGTTAGAATCGAAGTCCGCTTCTTTGCCTTTCAAAGGAGCGCCGTCAAGAGTGAAGAGTTTGTCATACACTTCTTCGGCGATGTCGTTATAGATTGCGGCAGTCTTACTGGAAGTATAGGTGTCGTAAGTCTTATCGAGTTTGACGGTGTCGACGACCTCGCCTTCAATGTGAAGCTGATGATAACTCGACTGATAATAATAGGATTGGACACTCTGCCACGTGGTCTCTTCCGGCGCGCCAAAGAAGATTTTGCGCATGGTTTCCTTGTTCGCGGCAAGTTTTTCCGGAGTCGACGCGTTATCGCTGAAGACAACAGGGACAACAAGGAGCTTCGCGTGCCCATAGGAAGGGAAGAACGCTTCACCAAAGTTGGTGTACATGCCTTCGTTGTAGTCTTTACGAGCGGCCATGTAGTTATGGAAGACGTGACGGCCCGCTTTGAAACCGACGTTCGAAGAGATATCGTTGGTGGGCTTGAGCACTTCGTCTACCGGTTCGGCCGAAGAAGCGGTCGGTGAGTTCAAGGTGCTGGTGGTCGCCTGTCCGCCGCAGCTCGCAAGGGCGAAGATCAGCATTCCTGAAGAGAGTATTAATAATTTTTTCATAATCTAAACCTCTTTCGAGTTTGGAATCATAACTAACGGTGCGTTTTTTGCAATACTTTATGCACCTTCATGCGCTCGCGAATAAATAAAGCCACCGCGAAGGCCGCAGTGGCTTTAGGGATTAAAGGTTACCGCCGTTGCTTTTGAGCCATTCGTCGATTTCTTTTGGCCCATATTTGAGCTTCGAGAATTCGGCTTCGGTAAGCGTATTAAGCAACTCTCGTTGAGCCTTAAGGTCGGCGATCTTGCTTTCGAGCGGATAGTTTGAATTAGGCAAGACAGCACGGAGGCGGCGATCCGCATCCATGGCTTTCTTCAAGTTCGGTGATTCGCTAGATGGAACGGGTTCGCTTTCCGTATCGGCTTTTTTAGCTGTTGGCTTTTTGGCGGCCTTCTTCTTTGGTGCAGGTTTGGCTGCTTCGGGAGCAATTTTCTCCGCAGATTCCGTATTTGATGCGGGTTCTGCAGGTTTTTCCTCTTTTTTCGGCGCTGGCTTTTTCGCTTTTGTGGTCTTTGGCTTCGCAGCGGGTTTCTCCGCTTTAGGCGCTTCCTCTTTCGGCGAGGCATTTGCCTTGGCCTTAGCAGGTTTCTTCGGCTTTGGGGCCTCCTGCTTGGGCTCTTCAGCGGGCGCAGGTTCCACCGCTTCTACTTTGGGCTTCACCTTTTTAGGCTTGGCTTTCGGCTTTGGTTGTGGATTGGGCGCCTCCGTTTCCTTAGGAGAGGGAAGATCCTGTTTCGCGTTGATGTCGATCCAGCATTTATACCGCTCTTCGCTCGCTTTTTGGGACCACATGGGAACGCCTTGGTAAGTAAAGGGCATCTTCAAGTCATCTTTCATCGCGTCTAAGCCAGCGGCGATGATGGCTTCGTAATCTCCCATGGTCCAATCGAAGGGACCATGAGCTTTCGCAGAATAGGCGATGGAAGGGTCACGGAAGATGATTCCGTAATGGCTCGCGCAGTCGATTACCGCGTCGCGGAAGGTCTTTCCTGCACCATACCAAAGGCGGTCCGCGACGGCTGGCTTTGCTGCCGCGTTTGTGGGGGCTTCCTTCTTCGCTTCCTCTTCAATTTTCTTTGCAGATTCGGCCTGTTTTGTAACGGGTGAGGGTTTTTCAATCGGAGCGGGTTTTGCGTCTTTTCGCAACGTTTTCTCCGCAGATTTGACAGATTTTTCTTCTTTTGTGCTTCCAGTAACCAAGTATCGGCGTAGCGAAGGCAAGGAGAGGACTAAGGGCAGGGCATTACGCTCCGCGACCGTTAGTTTTTCTAATGCCTTGATCTGCGTTTGAACGTCTTGACGTTTACGCTCCTCGGGATAATTCCCGTTATTGAGGACAGCGGATAACCGCTGGTCGGCGGCAAGGATATCTTTTTCCGATGTCCCTTCCGCCTTATATTGGGGCGCCATCAGGTCCTTTACGGGCACATAATGGCCTTTGGGCTCTCTTTTGGATTTAGGTTCGCCAAGGTTTGGCACAAGACGTCCACCCGCGATGATTTTGCACACCTCTAAAGGCCTCCCCGATTGAGACTTCAGGGAGTTCAAGGCGCGAAGATCGCTCGCGAGGAATTTGTCCTGGGTAATGATGAGTATCCTGGAAAAAAGTCGATCGGCGCCAACTTTAACGTAGATGGCATTGTCCGCAAAGTTTTCCGCTTTATCCTTCTTGGTAATGGTCAACATATGGGTGAACCATTGATCATGTCGGATAATCTTGAGTCCACGCTTAGCATCGATTCTCTTGGAATCGTCCTTGGTTTGTTTCGCGTGTTTCTTTAATTCGTCGTAGCAGCGGCGCGGTACGTATATGGCCTGTTCTTTTTTCCGATATTCCTTCGCGTTATGAAGGACATCCATCCATTCCGGGAACGCTTCGTCCATTAGAGAGCAAGTGTCGATGATCACGTAGTCGAAGGGATTCATGAACTTCGCTAGGACCGACGACTTGTTCTCGTCGCTATACATGTATGAGAACCTCCTTTCAGGGAGAAATTATACCCGAGTCGATAATTTTGGGTACAATTGTTGCCATACGAGCCCCTCGCCACAGCAAAAACCCTGCATATGCCCATCAAATTGATTGTCGCCAGAAACCTGGCCGAACTAAGAAAAGCCCGTGGCCTCACCCAAAGTGAGCTCGCGGAGCGCTTTAATTACTCCGATAAATCCATCTCGAAATGGGAACATGGTGACACTTTGCCCGACATCGAGGTGCTCAAGCAGTTATGTGACTTCTATGGAGTTACCTTGGACTATCTCGTCACCGATAACCCCGAATTACAGGAAGGAATGATCCATGAAGAAGCGCGTGTTGCCAACAAATGGACCATCGTCGGTCTTGCAGTCATGGTCGTTTGGCTCATCGCTATCATGGCGTTTATCACCGGGCAAGTCGTCTTCGGTGAAGCCAAATGGAACTCCTTTGGCTGGATCTGCTTCCTTTGGGGAGCGCCCGCGACGTTTATCGTCATGCTGATTTTTAACGCCATTTGGGGCAAAACTGCATGGAGGCCCATTTTGGTCATCGCATTGACTTGGACCGCAATAGCGAGCGTCTACATTACCCTCGGTTTATTCGTGTCCGACGGTGCGGGATGGAGCTTATGGCCGATTTTTCTCATTGGAGCCCCGCTTACCGTCGCCGCCATTTTATGGAACCTTGTCCTGAAAAAGCCGAAGAAGGTCAAAAGGGACGATTAGTCTTCCAAATAAGGAAGTAGCTTTGCGAACGCCGTAGGCAACGAATATTTTTGTCGCACTTCCCTTGTGGGAACGACGATTACATTCGGCATATCGCCCTCGCAGCGGTACACGTCCATCGTCCATAGGATATGGCTGAAGCGATGTTTCTCCACCCCCACTTTTTGGATTTTTTCTAACGAGGGGAAACGCTGACGAAGGGCGGATAAGGTGAATTTCCCTTCGACATTTGGAAATTCGTATAAACCCGCGAGAAGACCGTTATCGGGTCGCTTATGAATCGCGACGTGCCCCGCTTTGGGCGTGACGAGCAAGACCGAAAGACGTACTTGGCGCACCTCGTTTTTCTTTTTGGGCGGAGGGTAATCTAGGGGGTTGCCCTGTTGAAACGCCTTGCACCACTGCTTCAAAGGACACTTATCGCATAATGGGGCTCCATGAGGGAGACAGATGAGTTCTCCTAGGTCCATCAAGGCCTGATTGAACGAAGAGGGCTGTTCCATATGGGCGAGGAAATACTCGCCGCACGCAGTTTTCGTTTTCGCGCTCGTGACGTCTACCACTGCGGCATTAAGGCGCGCATATACGCGGATAAGATTACCGTCTACCGCCGCGTCTTTCTCGTTGAAAGCGATCGCGCGGACCGCGCTAGAAACATATGGGCCAACGCCAGATAAGCGCAATAACGAGTCTTTGTCTCGGGGCAAGTCGCCACCATAAGTGGAGACCACCTCCTTTGCGGCGCGATGGAGGTTTCTCGCCCGCGAATAATAGCCAAGCCCTTGCCAAAGAAGCAGTACTTCCGCTTCCTCCGCCTCCGCAAGATCGCGAAACGTTGGAAAGCGGTCGATGAAGCGTAGATAATATGGGACTACTGTATCCACACGCGTCTGCTGAAGCATGATTTCGCTAAGCAAAACATGATATGGGGTTACGTCGCTGCGCCAGGGCAAAATGCGGGCATGGTTTTGATACCATTCCAGCAACGCTTTCGATAAGGTGTTTTCCATAAAAAAGAGGGGGTACGTGAATCAAAATATCACGAAAGTAAGAAACGATAGTCCTCTTCGGTCAAGGCGCCTTCGACAGAGGCTTCGTCCGCCATATCGATTAAGATGCCCTTCTTCTTTTGCAAGTCGAGCAACGTCTCTTCAACAGTGTTTTTAAGCACTAACTTAAAGACCGTAACCTTGTTGGTTTGGCCGATACGGTAAGCGCGGTCCTCCGCTTGGCGTTCCGCGGCGAGGTTCCACCAGGGGTCGAGATGGAATACGGTGTCTGCGCCGATGAGGTTTAATCCGGTGCCGCCCGCTTTTAACGAGACGAGCATCACATCAATATTGGAGTCGGGCTTGTTGAAGCGGTCCGCCAAAATGACGCGAACTTTTGCCGAGGTATCGCCCGTAATATATTCGGGGTTAATCCCAGCATTCTTGCAGGCTTTTCCGATGAGTTCTAACGCGCTGACAAAGCTAGAGAAAACGATGGCTTTACGCCCGGATTGTTTTAATCCAGTTAGAGCTTCGAGTAGATACTCCACTTTCGCCGAGGAATATTCCCCTTCAAGCACGAGTGAAGGCGAAACGCAAATCTGTCGGAGCCTTGTCAACGCGGCGAGTAGGTTCATACGTGCGCCCGTTCCCTCATGGACGAGCAATCGGGCCTTAGCCAAATAAGATTCATAGACTTTGAGCTGGTCATCGTTCATGCCCAAAGACATCGTGACATTTTCCTTGTCGGGAAGTTCTTGCAAGACATCCTTCTTCTTCCTGCCCAGCAAGAATGGTTTGATCTTAACCAGCAGCCTCGCCCGAGCTTCATCGCTATCAAAGGCCAGCGCGCCATAGAGTTCTTTGAATTTGGAAACGGGTGGGAAATAACCGGGGAGCAGGAAATCGAAGATAGACCATAGATCCATCAAAGAATTCTGAACCGGAGTTCCCGTCAAAACGAAGCGGGAGTCCGCTTCCACTTGCTTCACCGCGCGGGTCTTCAAGGCATGGGCGTTTGAAATGTATTGGCCTTCATCGAGTACCATGGCACTGAAGGTGACGCCTTCGAGTTCGTCGATATCGTTACGCAACGTATCATAGGATACAAAGTAGACCGCCTTGCCCGGCTTTCGCATGCGCGCATAAATTTCCTGACGCTCCTTGGGTGAGCCGACTAAGATATGGGCTTCCATCTCAGGGGCCCACTTATTCCGCTCCTCAAGCCAGTTATAAATCAAGGACTTCGGGCAAACCACCAAGATGGGTTGATCGGACTCGATCAGCGAGAAAAAACCAAAGGATTGCAGAGTTTTTCCTAGGCCCATGTCATCCGAAAGGATGCCGGATAGGCCAAGACGATACAGGTTAAAGAGGAACTGGATGCCACTATGTTGGTAAGGGCGCATGGACTCTTGGATGGGCTTAGGCAAAGGGCCTAGTTCCAAAGAACCATAGTCCTGAACGTCGTGGATCAGTTTCTTGATCGCATCATCCGTATCGCCGCCTAAAGAAGGGAGCTTCAAGGCTTGATATAAGGGGAGCTGCTTCCCAATCAACTCCGGCGCGAAGCTTTCGGACAAAGCAACGAGGCTTTCGTTGTTTTGGTCGAACAGGACATAATTGTTCTTTAAGCGAACGAATTTCTTTTTGCGTACGAAAGCGGAATAAATCGCGAGTAGTTCCTCCTCCGTATAGCCCGACGCATATAGGCCCACCGAGAACCAGTCTTCTCCCGAACTCGCGCTGATATTGATGTTTGGGGACGCGCTGACGGAACGATTTTGCAGTTCCTCGCAGACATACACATTCGCGATGGTCTGCAGCTTGGAGAAATCAGAGGAAAGGAAAGCCACGACGCTCTCGTCCCCTTTCCGAATACCCGAAGCGGGGAAGCCTAGACGAGATAACTCCTCATGGAAATCCTCAAGGCGATGTGCCGTTTCCATGCTAAAGGCCCGGAAGGCGTCTTCGTCGATTTCTTCTTCGCCAAGGAACAGTTTCGTTTCAAAGAGCAAGTTGCCTTCAAGGTCGAGAGAAACAAAATAATCGACGTGCGGTCGGCGAATGGGGTGGGCTAGAGCAAACTCCTCGTCGACGGAGAGGTCCTCTTCGTCGAGTAACGGCAAAACCTTTTTTGCCAGTTCGCCTGCGAGGAAGGCGCCATGAAGCCCCTTGTTTGCTGAGAAAAAGGAATAGACTTCCGCCGCAGCAGAGGAATGGAACTCATAAAGCTCAACGCAGCCTGGAGTCAGGATATAGCCATACTTGCCGTAGCACTTTAACCCCTTCGCCCGCAAAGGCAGTGAGGAATCGATCGAGCCATCCCCTTTCAGCTTCATCTCAACTCTATGGATGGAAGAGATTTTGCAGGGAAGGTCATTAAGGTCAACCTCCATTCCTTGGAGCAAAAGGAGGAATTGAACCGTTTTGTCTTCGTTTAAAACAGCGGGATAATTCGCGCTATAGTACATGCTTCCGGCAACGGAGTTATAGAGGAATTGCAGCGCTTTTTCGATTTCTGGAGAGAAAGATTCCGCAGGAAGAACAACGTGTTCTTTCTGAATCGTCAGAGCATTCCCGGAATAATAGTCGCGCAAGAAGGCGACGGTTTTGCGGTTGATGTATAGCTTGGTAAAGCCAATTCGAAGCGAGACGCTGGTCTTGGTCCCGCCGAGGTCTAAAACGAAGCGTAGTTTGGGCTTTTGGCGCGTCGCTAGTTTTGTTTGTTTGCCAATGCGGTAAGCCAATTCGTCGATTTTCTGAGACGCCTCGAAATATCCCTTGGCCTTGCCCGGCCCCAAAGAAGCAAGCGTCGATAAGGTGTCATAGTCCGCCCCATATAAGCGCCGCAGCCAAGGCTCATCGGCATGCGCTTCTTGGTCACGAATAAATAACGCTAAAGCAACGCTTAACGAAGTCGCAGCGCATTTTAGCTCGCCAGCGAGAGAAAAGAAGCATCTTCCATAGTCGTTCTCGTAATAGCATTCAAAGCGAAGACCGTTTTGGCCAAAGGCATAATAAACGTGGACCACCCCACGGGCAAAAAGGTCGCGGTAATAACGCAAGACGTCCTGCTTGATGTCGCCTTCGAGGTCCAGCCAACGGGATTCTGGAACAAAAGAACTAATCATGGTACTTCCACTCCTTTAAACCCAGACGGCTCAGAAGGCCATATCTTTCGGCAATGATCAATCGGGCAACCGGACTAGAGAAGCAATCTCGGAAGATCGCCGTCTGCATCAGCGGCAGAAACTCCGCCCCATCTAAAGCCAAGAGAATTTGATCTAGGTCATTGCTTGGCATCTCCAAACTGATGTAGCGCGACACGTAGGATTTGATACGCGGGGCCATAACCGCGCTGCCATAGTTGACATGGCTCGATAAGGCGACGAGGTCTGCAAGGCTAAACTGGTTTGGAATAAAGTCTTTACCGAGCAAGGCTTTCTTTAACTCGTCACGACCAAAATCTTCGCAGAACCTCAATATTTGATCTTTTTCGTCCTCGTTTTGCAGGGTTTCATAATAGTGAATTACTTCTAGATTTGACGCCTTGGGTGTGAACACCTTTCCACGCACCAGCGTTGCTTTGACTTCTGTGGGCAAGTTTGGGAAGCATGGTGCAGACATCAAGATTTCCGGATCCTTGTTCACGTTCTTGCTATATGCGGAGGCAAACTTAGCATCCGCATCAGGGCCAAGGAATTGAAAAATTTCACGAACCGTTTCCTTCATGCCTCGAGGCAAGTTCATCAACAACGTGCATAATTCCTCGTCGGAAAAGAACGGGAACAAGTCCGAAGAAAGATATGGCGAGGTTTCTTTGCCGTTGAAACGTAGCGGAACATAAGCATCGACAATCATGTGACGCATCGCGGGTCCAAGTTTTTCCGAGGCAAGCACAGACAAAGCGAAATGATGGTATCCGTCAAAGGAACCTTTATTTCCGACCACGGAATTGATGCGACGAAGCTCTTCTTCATCAAAATGGAGTTCCTCAAGGGTCTCCTTGATGGAATCTAGTAATCCATAAAGGTCTTTGCCAATGCTTTTGTTAAAGCAAACGAACATGTTGCTCACCAAATCCTCATACATATAAGGGCGGAGGCACTTGTCCATGTTCATATCGATCATATCGCGGCAAAGCGCGACGTATCGTCTGCCTCCAAGGAAAGCTTGCAAGGTACGGAAGGCGCTTGTTAATGCAAACTGGGTCGCATAATTCGCGTTCACGGTTTGGGCGTCGACTTCATCGGCGCGGGCCAAAGAACGGATGGCAAAAGAAATCACATTTCGTTCGACGAGATCATACTGCTCGATATCGAAGCGTTCGTCGTCGAGCAGAACCGATATTTCCTTGGAACTGCCAGCAGTAAGAAATAAAAATTTCAGTTCTCCATTGAAATAGCGAATGTTTCTCACGCTACGCTGCGCCAAAATACCGGCGCTATAGGACGCAATAGCCGCAAAGATTTTTGGATGCTCGCTCTCGAAGAAAAACGTGTAACGCATATTTACTTTATTATGTTCTAGAGAACTTCATATAGCAACAGCGATATCCAAGCGTTTTTTTATTTCCCTTTCGTCAATTAAAAAACGCTGCCCTCGAACGCATTAGGGCAGCGTGGTTGCGGAAATGGTTAAGAAATGCTGGTTATACTACCTAATTCGCTGTAACAAGTGCAGTTTGAATAGCCACTCCAAGAAAGATTTTCTGTCTCGATTTTCCCGTTAGTAAACGTCAACGTATATGCCTTTCCACCGTAGGTACCCGATTTCGATGACTGCGTTAGAGACGTGTTTCTTGGCGCGGCGTAACCGAAGGCAACCAGCGTTCCCCCACTTACGGTGACCGTTCCATCAGCATCCACGGCGCCGGCGTTTTGGTTGTTCGGGCCTGCGGCAATTACGGTGCCTCCGGTAATGGAGATGCTGCCATTGGAATCGATCGCGTCAGTGTCTCCGCTGCTCGGAACCGCGGCGAAGAGGTAACCGCCGCTGACGTTTAATTGCTTGCTGGAATTCACTCCATCATCGGTTCCGTAAGCTACAGCGCGTCCCCCAAGAATGTTGATGATATTGCCTTCGATCCCTTCATGAGATTCGTTGACGTATACCGAGCCCGACTTCACGTTGATCGTTCCATCGGCATGGACGCCATCATCAGAAGCGACGATGTTGGTCGTGCCGCCATCGAATTCAATGAGTCCAACGCCTTTGGAGCCATTTTCTAGGGCATCGCCAGAATTCGCGTGGATGCCATCATCATAGGCAGCGATATCGGTGACCCCGCCTTGTACGTAAATCGCATTCGCAGCTTTGATGCCTTTCGCGGAGCCATCAGCCTTATCCGCAGTCTTTGTGTCTTCGCCCGGTACCGCTCCACCGCCTGGACCCCAACCGCCACCAGGACCTGGATATACGTTCTCTACCGTCATGAGGTCAGTGACGACGCTATTTAAGACCGAAGACGAAGAATAGGAGGAATACTTGTTCGTGCGAATCGTAATCTGCGGGACGAGGGTTAGGGTAGGATCATCCTCACTGACACCGTTATAAACCAAGACGTTATAGGCCGCATCGATGCCATCGCCGCCAGCATAGAGATTAAGCGTACCACCACTGATTTCAATGTTCCCTCTTTGCTTGGAAGTCGTGCTCGAAATATCCGAATTCGTTGTCTTTAATGCGTCCCCAGATGTCGAAATCGCATTCACGGTCCCACTATAAATGGAAAGCGAGTCATTTCCTTTAAGCGCGTTATTCGGCGCGGTAACCGTTAGGGTTAGATTTTTGATTTCCAAATCATCGGAGGTATGAACGCCGTTGTTGTATCCGCCGACGACCGTTAACGCGCCTTGCCCGGCAAGCTTCAAATCCGCTTTCGCATAAATGGCCGCAGGTCCTTGAGAGTCATCTTCAGTGGTTTGCTCCGATCGGGAATCAGTAACAAAATTGCTCGTTCCGTTCTTCGCTTTGATTTTGACTTCGCCCGCGCTCTCGACGAAGATTGCGGAATTTGTGGAGTTCGTGATCGACGCTCCGTTAAAAACGATTTCCACTTCGTCTTCTTCTCCCGCGGCAACATAAATCATGCCGTCGGCTAGCTTTCCGGTCGCCGTATATGTGCCAGCGGCAGAAATCGTGTAAACGTTATCCGATGTAGATACGGAGCCATCTTCCGTCGAGAGTGAGAAATCTCCTTGGACGGTATCCGAAGCGATAGAGACGCTATTCGCGCTGATTGAGACGTTCTTTGTCGAACTAGATCCATTAGAACCGCAGGAGGCGAGTAAGACGCACCCGAGCAGCAGAATGATGGAATGGTAGGTTTTGTGTTTCATGTCGTTCCCTCCCTGTATGCTTCTACGATAGGAAGGCAACTTAAAAACCACTTAAAGGAGTGAAAAGTTTTTCGCGAAAGTTATTTTCGATTGTTCGGATCGAATTTCAGCATGTCCATAACGGCCGTTTGAGCCAATAGATAACCAGCGACCGGTGGGACAAATGGGGTGGAGCCTGGAACATCACGGCGCGTCGCGGAATCGCTTTGGATTTTAAATAATGGGATAAGTGGCTCTTCAACGGAATAGACCACGGTTAAAGACGCGATACCCATCTGGCGGCACTTTTGGCGAATGACTTTGGCCAAAGGATCGTCGTGAGTGCGATAGATGTCTTCGACGCGAAGTTTGCTCGGATCGATGCGGTTTCCGCACCCCATGCAACTGACGATGCCAATGCCGTTTTCTTTGCAGCGTCGGATGATGTCCACCTTCGCGGTGACGGTATCAATTGCATCGATGACGTAATCAAATTTGTGAAAATCTAAAGCGGTATCTTGATGCGGCAAATAGAAAACGGGATACGTGAAGACGTTGGCGTTTGGATTAATGGAAAGGATGCGCTCGCGCGCAACATCGACTTTCTTTTGGCCCAAGGTCTTTTCCGTGGCCAAAAGCTGACGGTTGATGTTGCTTCGGTTAAAGGAGTCTGGGTCTACGAGATAGAACGTGCCGATCCCAACTCGCGCTAGCGCTTCTACTGCGGCTCCGCCCACGCCGCCTAGTCCAAAGACCGCGACGCTTTTCATAGCGAGTAAGTCGAGGTTTTCTTTGCCCAGTATCATCTCGCTTCTCGTTGTGAAATCCATGCAGAACCCCCGTCTTTTTATTTTTTCTTCTTTTCGTTTGCCCTCTTATCGGCGATGATTTTCATTTCCACTTCGGTGAGGACGGTTACATTGTGTTCCTTGGCCCAATTTACGCAACCCTGCAAAACGAGTTTTAGGAAAGGTCTTGGGACTTTGACGATCGTTTTTAATGCATCGTCAGTGAATTGGACGTCGGTATTGAGGCGGTCTGCGGCATAACGAATCGATTTGAGGTCCACTTCGCGGTTGGGGATGCCGATGGCTTGTGGTTTCTTATACGGTGAGCACCAGAAATACTTTGAATCGCGATAGCCCCAGTTGGTCGGAAGGGGGCAGAAATTGCCGCGCGTCGCCCCATTGACGATGGCGTCGTAATACTTTTCTTTGGTCAAGATGTGGTCGACGCGGAGGATGAAGTGCGCGCCAAATTTGGAAGTGACTCCATTGAAGTCATGATAGGGTCCTTCGTATTCGTCGAGCACCTTATCGTCTTGTGCGTTGTCGAGTTCCTTCATCCAGGTGCATTCGAACACTTGCAACGCCTCATCGAGAATTTTCGGGTAATTGCCTTGGGGATCCGCGCGTTTAGAAAGGCCGTCGACAGGAGTAAACTTAAAGTTTTTCATCTTCTCCTCGGGGGTGTCTCCAGGGAAGCCGCAGTTGACGTGGGTTTGGAAGTTATCCTTGGAATAGGGCATGAAATTGATCGTGCACTTGCCATGTCTTAATAGGCCGCGCGCTGTATTGGAAGTATTGCGGCACTCAAGGAGCATGGCGTAATACTTCTTTCCCGCGATGTAATAAGGGAAGATCAGCGAATAGGCGCCATAGCTAGTAAGGGTACCGTTCTCGTTCAATGTGCCGATCAACGTCAACGGCATCGGAAAGAACGAGGAAGATTGGTAAAAGTTGTCTTTAATGATGATTTCTTTGAAGTTTAAATTGTCCATGTTATCTATATTGTACTCTAATTGATCGCGAAAAAACCTCATCCAGCTAATTGGGGGGCTTGCTGAATGAGGCGTGCATATTTTAAGCACTTTTCTAGCGGCTTAGGAAAGATTTAATGTGCAATTCGGTAGTTATAAATGTAACTTCCGTCGATTACCCTACCGATAGTGAATGGGTGGCTATCTATACGTTGGCGTTTTTGGCACCAATAATGAGGTAAAAATCTTCGCCTTCGTCTGCCTTTAAAACTTCAAATTCTTCTTTGAAGAACTCCGCTTCTTCTCTAACGGGTAATAAGTCGCGCGAGATCTTGGGACCGAGGGGGTCATGATGTGCGGAAAGTTGCTTCCGGCCCAAGGAATGAACGATGGCGAATTTGCCCGCTATGTTAAGAGTTTCAGCGAGCCGAGAAGAGAGGGCTTTGGGATCGAGGAAATGAGGGTAGGCGTTATAGATGACGATGGCATCATACTTCTCTCCCGGATAAGACATAAAATCGCCCACCTCAAAGGAGGCATAATCCTTGTCCTGATATTTTTCCTTGGCCCGGACGATCATGTTCTCGGCGATGTCGAGCCCATGGACGGGGGCGAGAGAAAACTCATGGAGCAGCTCCGTCACCACTCCGGTTCCACAGGCGAGGTCCAGAACCTTATCGCCGGGCTTGATGCCGATCTGGGAGAAGAGCGCGCGGACGCGGTCCATGTCGTCGTTGGCCCAATCGTCCCATTTGGAAGCGACGGAATTGAAGAACGCTTCGACGTTAGAATGACTCATTTGAAGAACTCGGTCGGATTCGCGATCTTCTGATAGCCGCCAAAGGACTGCGGCATGGCTTTGATTTTGTCGTAGAGGGCGACGCCATTGAATTTCTGCGTGATTTCGTTCGCTTTGGCCTCAATATCCAGGTCGGTGAAAAGGGAAGGATACACCGATTTGGCGATGAACCAGTTATTGATGAGGGCGGTCTCCACGTTGGTGTAATAGGCGTTATAGGCCATCTGCAAATAAACTTCGCCCGTTTCAAACGCTTTGCAAAGAGAGAAGTCATATTCTTTGTTTTTGATGTTTTTCACGGCCGCAGCATCGAAGATCATGACTTCCATCTTTTCCGCCAAGGAGACGAATTCCTCTGCCTTAATCTGTTGAATGCCGTCGTTAGGCAAACCAGAAACAACATTTTTGACGTGGGCGACGTTGAAAGCGGCGTAATTTTGAGCCGTAAAATACTGGTTGGTCGTGCCCCAGTTGCCAAGGCCGCAGATGTAAACGCCCTTTTTATCTGCATCCGCCACATCCTTCGTCTTATCGGAAATCTGTTTTAACTGCTCCTTATGGAAATTGATAACGTCATTCGCGCGGTCTTCTTTGGCAAAGATTTTTCCGAGCAAAGAAAGCGAATTGTAAAGGTTGGTGTCGGAGCCGGAGAACTTCATGGTGACGACGGGGACGCCAAGCTTCTTTTGAAGGGCGTCTTCTTTTTCCACGTCTTCGTATTCCGAAATAACAATATCCGGATTGCAGGCGAGGATTTTTTCTGCGTCCGCCGTTTGGGCGTTTGGGCCACCAACGCCACAGCTAGGAAGCGTTTTGAAGGTCTCTTGGTTGGCTAACATATAAGGGCGGGCAACGCCATCAAACATCTTGGGCCGATCAGTGAGAGAAAGGTTATCAATGTCTTCAACACCCGAGAGCAACGAAACATCACCAATATAGGTATAAAGGCGAAGTGCGCCGGCACCGATGCAGACCACCCTGCGATAAGAGCCCGGGGTGACGGTGATTTCGCGGTTAATCATGTCCGTGATTTTGATTCCTTCCGGAGAGGAAGTTCCAGAAGTCGAGCCGCAGGCGCATAGACCAAGCAGCATAGGTAGTAACATAATCAAAAGTTTCTTCATTCGTCTTTGCCTCCATAGACAATAAAGTCATGCGAATCTATTTGTACGCGCGACGCTTTGATGCCAAAGACATCCGCGATCATACCTTCGTTCATCAGCTCGTTTCCGCCCCAACCGCAGAGCGAACCATCCTTTAAAAAGGCAAACCGATCACCAATCGACAGGGCTAAGTTCAAGTCATGCATCGACAAAATCGATGTAAATCCTCGCTGTTTTGCAAGATTTTTGACCATTTTGGCGATTCCGGTCTCCGCAGCAATATCCAAATTAGATGTCGGTTCATCCAAGACGAGAATCTTAGCCTCCTGCGCCAAAGCGCGGGCGATGGCGACCTTTTGCCGCTCGCCGCCAGAAAGCTCCGTGACATTACGAAGCGCCATCTCGCCAAGCCCCATTTCATCCAGGGTTTTAATGACGATGAAATGGTCTTCTTCATCCGGCACAAATCCAAAGTGAGGCAATCGGCCGAGCATCACGGCATCGAAAACGGTAGAAGCCGAAAAAGATAGATTCTGAGGCACATAGGCAATCATGCGGGAACGTTCCGTCTTACTCATTTTTGAGCAGGGATTGCCGTCGATAAAGATCTCGCCCTCATATGGCATTAAGCCCAGAATGCACTTGAGCAGGGTCGATTTGCCCGCCCCGTTAGGGCCGAGCAAGACACCAACTTGAGCGTCCTCAATGGCAAAAGAGACATCCTGAAGGACGTATCTGCTCCGCTTGTGGTAACGCGCGCTAAGATGGCTGAGTTCAATCATACCCGGCCTCCCTTTCGCGCGAAGATGAGATAAAGGAAGAATGGTCCTCCAAGGATGGCTGTGATCGCACCGACGGGCAGCGCTGTGCCGCGCCCGATAACATGTGACATCAAGCTGCTAAAAAGAAGTAACATCGACCCGCAAAGCATCGAACCTGGGATAAGGAAACGATGATTGCTCCCAACGATTCGCCGCATCACATGGGGACAGATGATACCAACAAAGCCAATGATGCCCAAATAGCTGACGCAGACGGCCGTGACTAAGGACGCTAAAAACATAGAAACGAAACGGAGGAGCTTTACCTTCACCCCGAGGGTTGAGGCCACATCTTCATCCGCCGCAATAGCATTAAAGCGCCACTGTAAAACATAAAACACGACGCCAGATGCCACCACCACCGCAAGCATGATCCAGTCGGTCGTAAAGGTCGCCCGGCCGAGATCGCCGAAGGTCCAAATTACAGCTGCGCTTAAGCCAACATCTGTAGCAAAAAACTGTAATAACGTCGTAAAAGCCGTCCAAATTGTTCCTAAAGCAATGCCCGCGAGCACGACGGTTTCCGATGCAAAGCCACGCACACTGCATAGCCCAAGGATAAGCAACGTCGAAATCGCAGCGAAGAAAAACGCAATGGTGCTCGTCGCGAAGGGATTCGCCCCTAAAGCGAAGTCCTGAGGATTGTTCCCCGTCTCGAGAAAGCCTCCAGCAAAGGCAATAATCGAAAGGTTTGCGCCGAATACAGCAGCGTTAGATACGCCGAGCGTGGAAGGGCTCGCCATTGGATTCTTTAACGTCGATTGCATCATTAGGCCCGCCAAGGCCAAACCAGCCCCAGCGATTAACGCCGCAAGGGCCTCAGGAAGGCGGATTTGTTGCACGATACGCACCGCCGCATTGGTTCCGTTTCCAAATAAAGCAAGGAATGATTCTGCAAACGAAAGGCCCGAGGATCCGACCATCAGCGAAAGGAGGAACAAAACAGCCACAAGACCAAGCGAGACGAAAAGAATCACCCGCTTTTTCGCATTGTGTTTCATTACCTGTGCGCGTAAATCGTGTGCGATTTCATCAACCATGTGGGCATATTAGCAAGTACTGAAGATAAATAAAACATTTTTATGGATTTCGTTCGATATTTTTCATTGAAAACGAACACAATGTTCTATTTAATATCGATATATGGACAAAAGAATTCTGAAAACCGACGCGGCTATATACGCAGCGTTCGGAGTTTGCTTAAAAGAAAAGGACTTTGCCTCAATTTCCGTCGAGGACATTTTGAAAAAGTCGGGAATATCGCGTTCTACCTTTTATGCCCACTTCAAAGCAAAAGACGAGGTGTTGGATTCGTTGCTCGACACCATATTCGAGCACGTGTTTTCTCATTCCCTTCACGAAGAACAGAGCCACGACTTTTCGCACGAGTCCATATTGGACTATAAGCATTTATTCACTCACACCCTATATCACCTTAAGGATGAAGAAGAACTCATTCGAACCATCCTTAACTCCTCGTGTAAAGACCGTTTCCTTAATGGGCTAAGAAGGCACATTCGCCCCTTGATGGAACGCGTCATTCGCGAAGGCGTGCTCCCGAAAAAACCTATTCCTGAGGAACTGCAAATCTCTAGCGCCCTTGAAAGCCTCATCGCCTTAGTCATTTTTTGGTTCGATGAGAGGTGTGCGCAAAGTCCAGAAGAAATGACCGATTATTTCTTGACTTTGAATCAGTAAAATCTCTGCAATTTTTCAGTTTAACCGCGCAAAACTCCAATATTTATAGCAAAAACCCTCGTGGAATCACACATCCGCGAGGGTTTTATTTGCAACATTAGGAAATGGATGAAATGGATCCAAGCGAGCTATAGGCGTTGCAGACCGTATAGGAATAGCTCGGCAGTTTCTCAACGTTAACGGTACCGTTAGCAAACGTCACGACATGAGCGCTGTTACCGTAAGAGCCGGACTTGCTGGACTGGGTTACCCCGCTACCGCGGCTTGGGGTCTTTTCACTCGAACCAAAGATAATGAGGGTGCCCGAATTTACTGTCACGCTTCCATCGGTATCTATTGCAGCCGCCCCTCCGCGACCCGACACGCCCGCAGCAATAACTTCGCCGCCGGTTTGGACAAAGTCGCCATTGGAATCGATGCCATCCGTATCGCCGCTGCTCGGCACCGCTGCAAATAGATGGCCGCCACTGACTTCGATTAAGGCACGAAGGCCAGCGCTATTCTCACCGCTGCCTGCATTAACGGCGTCATCTTTGGCGTACGCTACCGCGGTTCCGCCACTAACATAGATCTGGTTCCCCTCAAGCCCTTCGTAGGAATCAGTGACCGTAATAGAGCCTCCAGAGATGCGGAGATAACGCTCTGCGTGAACGCCATCGTCGCTTGCGGAAATCGTGGTCGTCCCGCCCTTGATATTAATATCGCCGGTAGAGGATTCACCGGAATCGAGGGCTTCGCCATAATTCGCGTGGAGGCCATCATCATAGGCGGTGATGTTTAAAGTGCCGCTTAGGATGTGGATGTTGTTTTGGGCCTTAATGCCTTTCGCGGATACATCGGCTTTGTCTTGATTGCCTTCGTTCCATCCGCCCGGCATGCCGCCAGGGCCACCGCCTTGGGAAGCAGAATAATTGCTCCAGCCGCCTAAGGAAATCGATTTTTGGCCGACATTTATGGTAAACGAAACGGTATCGTAGGAAGAGTTGATCGCCGCGCCGGCAGAACTTGCCACGCTAGAGGCCACTGAGTTTTCCGTGTTAGAGGATGCAAACGCATAGACGGCGAAAGAGGAATAAGAGGAGGGGCGATCCAACTCATAAATGTAATAGGTCGTTCTTCCTCGGCCTCCGGAAGTCTGGGTCGTTTTATATGTCGCGTTCGACCAAACGCCCTCTTCGCCCGCCTCATTATAGAAACGGACCGCGTAACGATAGGCGGAGGAATTCGAGGTCGTTTTGAGATACATCGTTGAGGTCGATGTCGAGGCGATATCCGAGTCGTTGGTGTAGGGCGAAAATTTATTGGTTTGAATGGTGACCTTAGGCTCTTCTCCCGCATCGCCTTCCGTACCCAAAACGAAATCATGGGCCGCTTGGACGCCATCACAGGCAGAATATAGGTTCAGTGTACCGCCTAGGATGGTGATGTCGCCACGTTGGTTACCTTTGGAAGAGACGTCGCTATCTTCAGTCTTTAAGGCATCGCCGCCACTAGAAATCGCGGTGATATTGCCCGAATTCACCGTAATGGAATCATTGCCCTTGATCGCATTATTGACCGCGGTAACCGAAAGGGTAAGCTTTTGAATTTCCAAATCTTTCGTTGAGTGGACGCCGTTATTGTAGGTACCCATCACCGATAACGTGCCGCTGCCTTTGAGCTTCGTATCTACCTTGGAATAGATCGCCCCACCACCTTGAGTTTCGTCGTCTTCCGTCTCCACGGCGCGACCATCCCGTATTACATTCGTCGTACCTTTCTTCGCCGAAATATCAAGTTGATCGGCGCTAAGGCAGTAGATGACCGAATTATAGGAGCAAGACATATCGACGCCATTTAAGTTAAGGGTCACCTCTCCAGTGTCATCATCGGTTTCGGGGACATTGATGAAGATCATGCCGCTCAAGGTGCCGCTAAGGTCATACTCGCCAGCCTCATCGATCCAGTACATGCCGTTATCGAAATTCGGCACAAAAGAATCGGAAGCACGGACGATAGTGAAGGCCGTATTATCGCCTTCGCCGCCTTGAGGAAGCACTGAAGAAACGGAGCTCGAAGAAGCCGCCGACGAAGAGAAATCGGAAGACGAGGCCGTAGATGACGAACTTGTGGAAACGTTAGACTCAGAGGAACTAGAGTCGGTCGAAACACTGCTTGAACTATCTTCTAAGCTCGAACTTTCCGATGGAATCGGTTCGCTTGAAATCGAAGAAATTTCTGTATTCGAAGAGGGTTCTGCGGATATTTTTGAATTTTCAACGCTTGAGGCGCCCCCTACCGAGCATGAACCAAGCAGCGCGGCCAAGGAAAGGGTGAATAGATAATGTTTTATGAGATGACGCATAGTAGTCCTCCGATTCTATTGTCCCCCGAGATATTAAAGGGAACTTAAAAATGTTGCATGATTTTCTTCCCCGAACTTATTTTATTTCCACGTGCCTGCGCGCATAATACTTGCCATGAAACTACGTTTTGCATTTCCTCTATTACTACTTGCGACCGCCATGCCCATCGCCTCTGGCGCTCTTTCTTATAAACCGGCGCTAGAAGCTTATGCGGCGACCTCGGTTTCTAACTATCCCATCGCTAAGCTCCCCACCACAATCGACCTCAATCCCGTTCCCGAAGCCGATGTTCGTAACTACTATGCTGCTTTGGACGGCAAAGACCTCCAAGGCGAGGATTTGCTCAAAGCACTGAAACCCATCCTCAAAGAAGGCCAAAAATATAACTCCTATGACAGTGGGGACAATGTTTGGAAAGCATATGAGATCACCGACCGCGACTGGGAACTCTCCCCAGCAAAAGATCTTCCTGCAGAGGCGGGAACCTATGACCCAGATACCAACACGATCACGGGTTACAAATATAAAAAGCACGACCCCTACAACCACCTTCTCTATCGTAATCCCGGCGTGGAGAAAGCGCGTCAAACCGCATGGGGCAAACACGGTAACAACAACGGAACCGATCGCGAGCATATTTGGCCCAAGTCACGTGGCTTTGGGAAAGACTCCGGCAATGTAGAACACACGTTCCCAGGCGCCCGAGGCGACTTACACCATCTATTGCCCGGCGATTCATACGTGAATTCCGCTTTGCACAGCAACAACCCTTATGGGTTCGTCGACCATAGCAAAATCGAAAAGAATGCTGAAAACGAATATAAGATTGATGACGTTGTCGTCGTCGCGGGCAATTTACTTGGTGTCTCTGCTACGCTAGGCAAAGTCAATAACGTCAACGTTTTTGAACCACAAGACTGCGATAAGGGCGACATCGCCCGCGCATGCTTCTACATGGTCGCTCGTTATAACAACCTCGCGGGGAATGACGACACCATCGACGCGGGAAACCCCAATCTAAAGCTCGACGATGCCCTCTCTACCGAGACCAAGATGTCTACCGCGACAGAGGCCGTCAGCATCGGCATACTTCGCGACTTGCTCGTCTGGAACAAACTTGACCCCGTCGATGACTATGAAGCCCACCGTAACGACCTTATCTATCGTAACTTTGACGGCAACCGCAACCCCTTCATTGACTTCCCGCAGTGGGCCGATGCCATTTGGGGCACGTCAACTTACGATGAAGCCAACCATAAGGTAACCGCCTATAACAACACGCCTAGCGGCAAAGCCAAGCCGAGCACCGATGAGCTTCATCAAGGCGGATCGGTCGCCCCAGCTCCAACTCCAAGTAGTTCATCGAGTTCTGGTCAATCTTCCTCGGATTCTGGCAAGTCCGATTCAACGCCAAGCGAATCGCCAAAACTCAATTTGCCGATGCCTTTAGTCATCGCCATCATCGCAGGTGCAGCAGTGATTCTATTGGTTATCATCCTCATCGCGCTACATGGAAAAGGAAAAGCGAAATCCACCGCGAAGAAAATCCTAAAAAGCGCTGCAAAACCCGCGCCAAAGAAACGAAATTCGTCTTCTAAGGGTAAGAAGAAATAACCTTATTCGTCAAAAGGGCGCCCGATCGTGGCGCCTCTTTTTAACGATAACTGCCTTTCGTTGCTGATCCTAGATCATTGCCATAACGGCAAAAAACCAACAGCAGCATCCGAGTAGGTTCTCCCTCCTTTCCACCGCTTCTTCTTGTGAAAAACTCTTTTCGTCTATAATTATAGAAACACAGGAGAAACCATCGATGGAAATCATTAAGTCCGAACCTGGTTATTTGACCATACTCACGGGTAAAACCGACATGGGTAAAAGCACCATCACCGTCTACGACGCCAGCGAATTATTGAAGCTCGGCAAAAACGTAATTTTCTTTTCTTACGAGTATTGCCAATCCATTATCTATAACAAATTGATCTCGCATTTTGGCGTAGGTTGGTCCACCTTGTTTCACCTCAATATCGTCGATGCGATGGGGCTAAATCTTAGGGAAGTTACAGAAATCATTAAAGCCAAGAAAGACGATGTCAGCGCGGTCTATATTGACTACCTCGACTTGCTCCGCAAATCCACCTATGCAAAGCCCGAAAGCGATACGGAAGACCTCAAGCAGATTCAGCAAATCGTCAATGATCTCGCCGAGTTAGCCAAAGAACTTAATATCCCCATCGTTCTCTTGTCTCAAGTTGGTTCCTCCTCGAACTTCGAAGAGGCAGTATCGCGCCTTAACTCCTTCGCCGAAAAGGTTAAGGGCAATAACGTCATCAAGATGTTCATTGGCAAAGGAAACGTTATCGATGCCCGCATCAGCTACGATGACATCGTCCACATCATCCTGGTCGATGGCTACGATCTGCGTCACTTCTCCTCGATTAACATCAAGGAAATCTACGAGCATAATTAATTCAAATTTCATCAAAACAAGCGCCGATTTGCGGCGTTTGTTTTCTTTTAGTGCTCTAAACATGTTGGGGGGTGCGGGGGGCCTCTAAACTTT
>JAFVCC010000036.1 GCA_017479485.1 Bacilli bacterium | reverse complement strand
TCGGTTTCAAGGACAACGAAGCGCGCTTCTCCGCGATCGACCTCGGCGACGAACTCCTCCCGGTCAAGCTCAACGAGATTCTCACCGACATGAGCCAGTCCTACATCTTCCACGTCTCCATCAAAGAGGGTGGCAGAAGGCCGTTAAATACCATCACCGGCGTCGACGACACCTTCCAAGACCTCTCCGTCTTCGAGCAGATGATCTATAAGTTCGTCCACGATACGACGCTGGACGATTCCTCCTATCTGCCTTTGCGCGACTACCGTTATGAGTTTGCTAGCGACGGCTCCAAGAGGTCCTTTGGCGCCCAGCACAAACTCCATGACCGCATCTTGGCCTATAGCGAAAGCTCCGATTGGGCCTTAGAAATCAACGCCTTAACCACCGATGGCTTGCACCACGATGGCGATGACGCAGATCCCGTCGTTGGCATCATCGAAGCGGGGCAAAAGGCGAAGATCTTCGCTTCGGGTTCTGGAGATGTCAGCGTCGACTACAATAGCCTTAAGAAAGTAGCCCCGGCCAAGATCAAGTCCTTGCTGTACGCGATCAACTTCTCCTCGTTGCTTGAGGACGTCTTGCCCGTCAGCGTCGCCGACCTCATGGGCGACGATGGCAGCAACGGCATGGGCCTTAACAAGTTCACGACCCTCACCCATGAAGACACTACCCTCGTGGGCGAAAATGACATCGTGGTCAGCCCCTCCGCAACGCCTTGGATCTATGTGCAGGGCAGCGGTGCGTTCCATGGCCTCGTCTCCATCACCGTGCCGGTCGCATCGGATCCGACCGGCCACTTCCACGTCCTCCTCTCCGATACGGAAGCGGGGACTCTAGTGGTACGCGACATCAACGAGATCGTCTCCATGAACTATAGCGCAGGCAAAGCGACGTTCGTCGTCAAAGGCTTGCCCAAGGAATTCACGATTCGCCTCGACGCGGGTTATGAAATCGCGGGCGACGTCGTCTACTCCTACGACCTCTCCAACTACAACATTGGCCAGCAAGGGTACCGCGAACGCGGCATCCGTGGCATGGGATACCTCCTCTCCTCGGCATACCGTGGCGTGAGCTATGCCTCGACCGGAGCCTACTTCTCCTTCAAAGATAGCGGCGACGATTCCTTGCAGAGCTTCTTAAGCGATTATGATGCCGGACATAGCGACTTCCAGCACTCCACCTATGGCTTGCTGAGCCTCTTCGGCAGCTCGGGATTCTACAGCGACTTGCTCGATGAAACCGGCGCTTTCATCGCGGATTCCTCCGCTTCGCCGAAGTACTATAGCGCCGGCGGATACGCCTTCTATAAAGCCCTCAACTTCGAGGTCAAGGAATCCGTTTCCATCCACATCGACTTCGGAACGCCGATTGACATCGCGCCTTCCGCGACCATCTCCATCGGCAAATACATCGGCACGGGCGACACCGACGCGGACCACCTCCACGCGATCACTGAGTTCTTTGATTCCTACTCGCTCGTGGACTATGGCTCCTATGTCCGCGAGGCGGCATGGTTCGACCGCTATGCCGCGGATGTCGGTACCTTGGACGTCTACAACAACTTCGTCTCGACCTTCGCGACCGCGACGAGTTTGCCTAACCCCAACCCCGCTTTGCCCGACGTCGTCATCCCAAGCCCGCTCGTCAACAAACAACTTACGGCCACGACCGACCAGTCCTTCTCCAGCAACGAAGCGGCCATCGACTCGATGGAACGCGCGATGGGCTCCCTCGTCTACAATTACGCCATATCCGTCCCGCAAGACGACGACCCGCTCTCTGGCCCCGCCCGCATCGATTCCTATAGCTCGTCTCCCTCGGGCGAAGTGTCCGACTTCGGCCGCGAGATTCTCCTTGGCCTCGTGGGCGGCTTGTCCGAAGGCAAGAGCAAGACCGTGGGCATCGAAGCGCCGACGCTTTCGCCGACTGCTGGTTTCGGCTATCTCCGCGACCGTATCAACGAATACGATGTCCTCGACGACCTTAGCGTCTACCGCATCGCGGCAACGGACGATGAAACCGCCATCGCGGCGAAGAACGCGGGCTTCAATTCCTATCTCCGTAACGCCTCGAAGTTCTTCACCATCATGGAAACCCTCTACAAGGCTACCCTTGGCACGGACGAGCATAACCTACTAAGGAACGCCTTCAACGAACTTGGCGAAGATACGACCAAGATCAGCGGCCTCTTCTACCTCGCCTCAATCTACGAACGCATGGTGAATAAGGGCATCTATAATGCCACCAACGACTTCCCATCCTTACTCACTAGTGGCGTTGTCGGAGGCGTGGATACCTATGCCTTCAGCTACAGCAACATCGCGCTGACCATCCCCAACCCATGAGCTTCGTTCCCTTAGAACCATCCGACGGGGAGGAGAAGGACCTCTCCTCCTCGTTCTTAGCCACGCTTTATCCTCTTGAGGACATCGCTTCCTTTAAAGATATCTACGATGCCTTCAAGAAGAAGAATCCCAAGGCGGACCATTATCCATATGCCTATTGCCTTAATGGCATGAGCAAGTCGAGCGACGATGGCGAACCCGGCGGCAGTGCGGGGCGTCCCATGATGTCCTTGCTCCAAGATAAGGGCATTGACGGGTTGCTTATTGTTGCCCGTTATTTCGGGGGCTCGAAGCTTGGCATACCTCGCCTTCGCCGCGCTTTCCTTGCGGCCAGTGAAGATGCCATCGCCCATGCGAGGCTTGGCGAGTACCGCCCGACTTACGTCTACTCCATTGAAGTGGACTATCCCATCTACGAAACCCTAAAAAACAATGCAAAACGGCATTCTTTTTCCATTGAAAGCGCTACGTTCGACATAAATGTGCGCGCGGAAATCCATAGTGGTGGTAGACTAGACGGGCTCGGGGAAGCCATCGGAGTCTACGACCTCGATCTTGGAGAACCCCAAATCATACCGATGTTGCAGGAGGTACAGTTATGATCCCATCCACCGAATATCAAGCGCGTCGCGCATCCCTTTTTTCTGCTATGGCAGAAGACTCGTTCGCCGTCATCTTCTCTGGCGTTGCCAAGAAGTGTTCCGCGGATGAAAACTATCCTTTTGAGGTGAACCGTAATTTCTATTACCTCACCGGCATCAACCAAGAAGATTCCGCCCTCTTGCTCATCAAATGCGATGGCGAGGAACGCGAATACTTGCTCATTTCGCCCTTTGATCCGGTGAAGGAGAAGTGGTACGGCAAGCGCCTCACCCCCGCCGAAGCAACGACGATTTCGGGTATCCGTAATGTCTTGCTCAATAGCGCGCTTTCTTCCCGCGTCGAAACCATCATCACCGGTTCCTATTCCGATTTCCCCGCGATCAATACGCTATATCTTGACCTAGAGAAAGAACAGAAGGTCGCCGAAGACACCGATATCGAAGATTATCGTAGGTCCTTGGAACTTCTCTCCTCAAACCTCAACGTCGTCGATGCCTATCCGCTCATCTGCAAGCTTCGCATGGTCAAAAGCGAGAACGAAGTCAACGAGTTCCGCGCCGCGGTTGAAGCGACCAAAATCGGCATCGCCAGCGCCATGGCAAAAATCCGTCCGGGCGTCTATGAATACGAAGTCGCGGATGAATTCCACCGCGTCATTAACGACTATTCCGGCTACCAAGGAACCTCCTTCCCCACGATTCTAGCTTCGGGCGTGAATTCGACGTGCCTCCATTATCCGACCCCCTTAGCCAAGATTAATGCGGGGGATGTCGTGCTGATGGACTTAGGTTCCCGTAATGGCTTCTATTGCGCCGACGTGTCGCGCACCGTTCCTGCCGATGGCGTCTTCTCCGACCTCCAGCGCACAATCTATAGCATCGTCCTCGGGGCGAATAAGGCCGTCGCCAATTTCGCTCGCCCGGGCCGCACCATCAAGGAACTTCAAAACTTCACCATCGAATATCTCGCCGCGGAATGCCTTTCCAAACGCCTCATCCAAGATAAGAGCGAAATCAGCAACTATTATTTCCATGGCGTCTCCCATTTCATCGGCCTCGATACCCATGATGTTGGCGACCGCAATTTGCCGCTTGTCGCGGGCAATATCATCTCCGACGAGCCCGGCCTTTATTTCAAGGAACTTGGCATCGGCGTCCGCATCGAGGATGACTTGCTCATCACCGAAGATGGCTGCGAGGTCTTGACCAAAGACATCATCAAAGAAATCGAAGACATCGAGGCTTTCTATAAGCATCGCATCTGATCTTCGGGATTATTTGCCAAAGAATTATGCACGCTGGGGTTTCTCGTGACCCTGGCGTGTTTTATAATACGGGAGTATGAAAAAATATATCTTGGCCATAGACCAAGGCACGACTTCGACTCGTGCCATTTTAATCGACGAAAAAGGCAACGCTGCATTCAAGGCCCAGCGTCCTGTCGACTGCCTTTTCCCTAAACCCGGCTGGGTGGAAGTGGATGCGGACCGCATTTGGATTTCGGTCATCGATGTCATCAACGAGCTCCTCGTCGTCTCCGGCGCGAGCATGGATGATGTGGCGGCCATCGGCATCACCAACCAGCGCGAAACTTCCGTCGTCTGGGACAAGAAAACGGGCAAGGCGGTATGCGAGGCCATCGTTTGGCAATCCAAACAGACTCAGGAACTCTGCGATGAACGGATGGGCAAAACCGACTTCATCCAATCGCGCACGGGCCTGCGCATGAATCCTTATTTCTCTGCGTCCAAGATCCGCTATATCCTCGACCATATCCCTAATGGCCAGCAGCGTGCCGAAAAAGGCGAACTTCTCTTTGGCACGATTGATTCCTGGCTGATCTACAAGTTGACCAAGGGCAAGACCCATGCGACCGACGTCACTAACGCCTCGCGTACCATGCTCTTCAACATCTTCACGATGTCTTATGATCCTGAACTATGCGCGATCTGGGACATCCCCTTATGCATGTTGCCGGAAGTTCGCGACAATTCCTTCGACTATGGCGAAGCGGATTTCTTCGCGGGCGGGGTGCATATCTATGGCGTCGCGGGCGACCAGCAGGCAGCGTTATTTGGCCAATGCTGCTTCGACAAAGGCGAATCCAAAAACACCTATGGCACCGGCTGCTTCATGCTGATGAACATCGGTGAAACCCCGATTTTATCGAAAGCGGGTCTCCTTACCACCGTTGCGTGGCGGCTTAATGGCAAAACCACCTATGCCCTTGAAGGCTCCGTCTTCATCGGCGGCGCGATCGTGCAATGGTTACGCGATCAGACCCGCTGGTTTGAAGATTCAAGCGATTCCGAATATTACGCCTCCAAAGTCAAAGATACCGCAGGAGTCTATTTCGTCCCCGCCTTCGTCGGTTTAGGAACGCCTTGGTGGGACGATGAATGCCGCGGCGCGATCTTCGGACTCACCCGTGGGGCCGAACGTCATCACATCACCCGCGCGGGCCTAGAATCCATCGCCTACCAATCTAAGGACGTCATCGAAGCCATGAAGCGCGAAGCGGGATTAGAACTCCCATCTCTCCGCGTCGATGGCGGCGCTTCAAGTAACGCCTTGCTCATGCAGTTCCAAGCCGATATCCTCCAATGCGAAGTGCATCTGCCTTCTTGCTTGGAGACGACGGCTTTAGGCGCCGGGTATTTCGCGGGCTTAGGATGTGGTTTCTGGAAAGACTGCAAAGACATCCTCGCCTGTCACCAAGTCAAGAAAGTCTATAAGCCAAAGATGAGCCGCGAAGAACGCGACGAGATCTATGAAGGCTGGCTCTGTGCGGTCACTGCTGCGCGCGCCTTCAAGCCACGGAAAGGATAAACCATGATGCGATCCCACCATTACGATGGGACGGTGCTCTTCGCCCCAAAAAGCGAAGAAGCATATTTTGACGCCTATAAAGACACTTTTCCCGAGGAACGGTTCCTTTGGTATACCTATGAAGAACTCGCTGAGCTTTTCTGCTTCGACGTTTCTTCGGACACTAAAGAAGAGCTCGTTCGGCGCCGCGTTGATCCATCGTTATTGCCTTATCTTCGCCGGATGACCTCCCCGCATTATAAAAGCGAGGAATTGCAGAGATTTTTGCCTTTGGTCCATGATTTAATCCAAAGCGGTCATTTCCAAATTAAGCGGGATCCTGCGGAGATTTTCTGCGGAAAAGTGCTGATTATCCGCGGTTACCATTCGGGGAAAATGCTCGCGGAAGTCTTGCAGGATTTACCCAATATTTCCCTCAATTGGGACTTCCCTCGACCTGCATTTAAAGAGGCTCCTTTACCCGCGGTAGAAGTCGGGGACTATGCCGAGGCGATTCCCTTTTTGAAGTCGTTCCTTGGCGTGAATAATGTCTGCCTGCGATATGAAGGGAAGGAAGAACTCCCCGAAGCCTTCCGTCACCTAATGCGGTTTAAAGGACCGTTTATTCCTTATGGCATGAAGGCGATTTATCTCGAAGAAGAAATACCGCAAGAAAGCGCGCCGTCCCCCTTTTCAAAAACTGCCTTGACGGAGCTTCATCTGCCTTCAGAGGAAGAGAAAACCGCGCGAAGGCTCTACGATGAACAATTTTTCTTAGTCGACCCCAATCTATGCGCCCGTGTTCGCAAAGCGCGTTGATAATGCGCGCTTATGTTGTATGATTGAGGGCATGGACGACAAAGGGAATTTCTTTCGTTTACTAGATGCCGTAGGGGTGCCCCAACACTTCGACCGGGAATTTCTTTATCGCGCTTACGCCTTATGCTACGAAGGTGCCCAAAGCGTGGGGGACATCGCCCCGGGAATGGCCAATATCGCCGTCAACCCGGTCTCTCTTTCCCTTTACCTCATCAACGAGCATTCCTTCTACCTCGCTACTCATCCCGATAAGAAGGAGAGCGAATTAACTCAAAGCGACGATTATCTCGCCTTCCTTGCTTCGGTGTCTCTGGACAAGTATTGCACGAACGAGCACCTCGCCTATCAAAACGGCAAGCTCACCTCGCGTTACTCCCCCTTCATGTCGACGATCGAGCTCTATTTGAACTTCATTTTGGGCATGCTTTCCCGTTACAAGAAAAACGACCCCAAGCAAACCCTCGTTGTCGACATCATGAGCAAAGGCTTCTCCATCGCCAAATGCGTCGCCTCGCTTTTAGAAGGCGGGTTTGAGACGGAGGCGTTTTCCTCGTGGAGGACGCTGCATGAGAACGAGTGCATCTTGCAAGTGCTCGTCAAAAACGGCCAACCCGCGATCGAAGCCTATCTCCGCCACATGAAATACGCCGCGGCGTTCCGCGGGGTATTGAATTCGAAGGAGGCGACCGATGAGGTCTTCGTCGAAATCAAAGGCCACATGAAAGATGTGGGGCTCAAGTCGAAGGACATGAAGCGCTACATTGAATACGGCTGGCTCCTCGCGCTTCCGAACATCGAAGACCCCAGCGCCGTCAAACTCAATTTCCGCGATGGCGTTCAAGCTTTCGCGGGGTTATCCAATTACTCCAAGGTGTACGAGATGTCTTCCGAAATCGCCCATAGTTCTCCGCTGCTCATCTATTCGCGGAAAAACTATGTGTTCCACATCGCTTTGCTTAATCTCTACGAATCCTTCTTCCGCTTAGAGAAAATCTTCACCACCATCTACATGTCGACCATCTCCGAAGAAGAAAAGGCGCGATACGTTCAAATGCGGCAGCTCTACTATTGGGAACTCCATGCCGCATATAACGAAATCCGTAATTCCTTCTCCAAATTCGCTTCCGCATCGAACAACGAAAACGAGGATCCCACGATTAACTGATTATGAACATCAAATCCAATCTCAAAGACGACGTCCTTCACATCATTTTGGAAGGACAAATTGATTCGACGAACGCCCCCCAGGTGGAGAAAGATCTTTTTGGTCTCATCCCAGCATCGGGTTTTAACCGCATTGAACTCGATTGTGAAAAACTAGAATACGTGACTTCCGCTGGGCTTCGCGTCATCTTGGCCCTTTGGAAACGTTTTCCTAGTCTCGCTTTAATCGACGTTATCCCTGCCGTATATGAAATTTTAGAGATGACGGGATTCTCGCAGATGATGGAAGTCCATAAAGTATTGCGCCGTATCTCGGTGGATGGCTGTCCCATCATCGGCGAAGGCTTCACCGCGACCGTCTACCGCCTCGATGCGGACACCATCGTCAAAGTGTTCAAAACCGCGCGAAGCATGGACAAGATTCAGGCGGAAATCGACGCCGCAAAGCAAGCGTTCATCTATGGCATTCCCACCGCGATTTCCTACGACGTGGTCAAAGTAGGGGAATTCTATGGGGTCGTATTTGAGATGCTCGATTGCGCTTCCTTACGCGACCTCATCGTCGCCCATCCGGACAAGTTCGACGAATACAAGAAGATGTACGCCGACCTCTCCTATAAAATCACCCATACCGATGCCAGCGGGTCGGGCTTAGGCGAATGCAAACCGCCGATGCTAGAGAAACTTTCGGTGCTTTCGAGTGCGTTAACCCCAGAAGAATATCAACGTTTCATGGCTATGGTCGAGGCGATTCCCGATACGGGAACCCTCACCCATGGCGACTTCCATATCAAGAACATCCTCGTCCAAAACGGCGAGCCCGTCCTCATCGATATGGACGCGGTGAGCTTAGGCAACCCCATCTTTGAGCTCGAAGGCATCTACATGGCCTATATTTCCTACACCGAGGTCAATCCGGCTAACGCGGAGGAATTCTTCGGCGTCACCCAAGAGGTGCTCGACGGCCTCTTCGACGCCCTCATCGAGCGTTATTATGGGACTGAACCGCTAGAGAAGCAGCAGCGCATCCGCGATAAGATCGCCCTTCTTGCCACGGCGCACCTCGCGTATCAAACCATCTATTACAAGCGCGATAAAAACGGGCGTCTTAACACAGCGATCGCCCGTTTCCGTGAACTTTTTGCCCGCGTCGAAGACCTCGACCTATCCAAATAGGCCGTTACGCTTCACATATTCAAAGAGTTCTTCATCGTTTCCCTGATAGACGAAACCGTATCCATAGCCGGCCTCCAAGCCGGCTTTTACGTTCGCGCTTTTATCGTCGATGAAGAGGCATTCCTTTGGATTTAAATGATAACGATTAAGTAGGAGACGATAGATGCCAAGGTCTGGCTTACGGATCTTTTCCTTGTGGGAATAGATATAGCCATCAAGGTCTTCAAGGCACCCGAGATGGCGGATGGATCGCTCAAAAAGCTCGCAATAATTGGAGAGCAAATAGACGTGGTAGCCTTTCTTTTTCGCCTCTTTGAGGAAGGCGACCATCGGCTCGTTGATGATTAAGGCTTCCGGAAAGTGCGTGAAAGCATAGATGGTCGAACGAATAAACGCTTTCTCTTCCTTTTCGGTGATCGAAGCGGCTAAAGCCTCCATTGTGGTATCGCCCGTATCCCCCTCGAACCAGCGGGGGTGGAGAACAGCCTTTTCCGCGATTTTTTCCGCTAAAGCGGGGTCATTCGGAAAGAGGGTGCGGCAGAACTTTTTCGGGTCCCACCAGGTGAGGACGTTGCCCACGTCGAAAATGAGATTGCGAATCATAACGAAAGAATAGTAACAAAAAACCGCGCTTTTTGCCTCGCGCGGTTTTGGAAATAGTCTCGTCGAATCAAACGTCGGCGTAGCATGAACCGCCGATGAATTCGCGCATGAGGGAGTTGCTCGGAATCCATTCATCGGGCATGTCGATGAAGTATTTGAGCATGCGGATGAGACGCTGTGCAATCGGAAAATATGGGGATTCTACGTCGATTTTCCGCAATAATGGCAACGCGTACTTTTTCATCACGGGCAGCTCATAGGAGAGCATGGAGTTATAAACGTAGTCCGAATCTTCCTGGCAATCATAGATCCAGCGGAACTCGCCCGCGCGGACGCTCGGCCACATGGCGAGGGTCTCTTCGGCGGAGGCGTTACGGAACTTGTAGTCGCGGACGATGCGGCGGATGAGACGCAGGTCGGTGAGGCTTAACGGGTTATGGTCGTCGATGTTCATCTGGGCCTGCGGGGCGATGAAGATCTTGAACTTGGCGGACTTGGGGATGTCGGTGGTGAGGCGGTCATTAAGGGCGTGGATGCCTTCGATGATGATCGGCTCGTTTTTGCCGACGTGGATGCGCCTTCCTTCGACCCTCTTACCCAACTGGAAGTCGAACTTGGGCAAAGTGACGGTCTCGCCGTTAATGAGGTCGAGCATGTTCTGGTTGAATAATGGGATATCGAGCGCCTCGATGTGCTCAAGGTCGGGCTTGCCATCGGGGCCGACGGGAACTTTGTCCTTGGTGAGGTAGTAGTCGTCGAGGGAGATACGGATTGGGTTGATGCCACGAGAAAGAAGCTCGATGCGGAGGCGGTTGGCAAAAGTCGTCTTGCCCGAAGAAGAAGGGCCGGCAATGCAGATGAGCGAGATGTCGTCGATGCCGTCCTCGATGAGCTGACCAAGCTCGCAAAGCATGCGGTTATGACGTGCTTCGCAGAGGTTTAAAAACTCGATGGTGCCGCGCTTTTCAATGGAACCGTTGATGCCGCCGACGGTGTCGCTGCCGACGATTTTGGCCCAATCGTGGGATTCCTTTAACGTGCGGTTAAAGGTCGGGTCGTCGCGGAATTCGGGAATCTTGCCACCTTCTTCGGCGCGGGGATATTGCAGCATGAAACCCGGGCGATAGAGACGGAGTTTGTAGTCGTGGAGGTAGCCGGTAGAGGGAACCATATGCGAATACATATAGTTCATGTAGCCGTCGCAAGAGTAGAGGTGGACACAGGGCTCGGGACGGTATTTCAAGATGGCTTTTTTATCGTCGTAGCCGAGTTCGTCATAGACGCGTTCGGCCTCTTCGATGGAAACCTTCATGCGCAGCAAGGGCAAATCGGCAGCGATGATGTGGTCGATTTCGTGAGTGATTTTAAGCAGCATCGCCGTGTTGGCAACGATGGAAGGATCAAGGAAAGAAACCGAGATGCAACGGGAGACGTTATAGGAAAAGCGAATCTTGATATCGGGGTAGCAGCGCGAAAACGCCATCGCGACCACATAACGGAGCGAAGCCTCATAGACTTTGATGGCGTCGGGGTCTTTGACGGTGAGGATCTCGACTTTGCAGTCGCGGGAAAGCTCATAGGTCAATTCACGGACGCGGTTGTCGACCCTCGCGGCGACGGCGCGTTTATCGGGATCATGTTCCTTGATAAGGTCAAGGATCGGGGTCTTGCGTTCAAGGCGGTAAACCTTGTCGCGGATCTGTACGGTAAAGGGCATCTTTACACCTCCTGTTCGAAAGCCTGTAAGTTTAATATGTAAGCCCTTACAAATTCAATATCTAGAAGGCATTTTTCCGCGTTATTTTTGAAGTTGCGGCCAAAAGCGGTGCACCTGCGAAAACTCGCTGCCCATTTCCAAGACTCCTCATGTATACTTATTTATGTTACGCAGACATACCTGCACCACGAAAGGAATTACGAAATATGGCCAAGGCAATGGTATACCTCCAGTCGGGCGGCCCGACTGCGGTTATTAACTCCTCCCTTTACGGCGCCATCCGCGAAGCCCAAAAGCACGAAGAAATCTCGGGAATCTATGGCTCGCTCAATGGTGTCGAAGGACTCATCCAAGATGATCTTATCGACCTCGGAGAAGAGGAAGACGAGACGATCGAACTGCTCAAGCAGACCCCGGGTGCGATCTTAGGAACCGCCCGTTACAAGATGCCCTCGGATTTGACCGACCTCCGTTATGAGGCCATCTGCCAGACGATCACCAACCACAACATCGGTTACGTCTTCGTCAACGGTGGCAACGACTCCATGGACACCTGCGCCAAGCTCGCCAAGCTCTTCGCGCAGCAGAAGATCGACTGCAAAGTCATGGGCGTTCCCAAAACCGTCGATAACGACCTCGCCATCACCGACCACTGCAACGGCTATGGCTCCGCGGCGAAATATGTCATCAATATCACCAAAGATATCTGCGTCGACGCCAAGTGCTATAAGAAGGGCAAAGTCTTCATCATCGAAATCATGGGCCGCAACGCTGGATGGCTCACCGCCGCCGTTGATTTGCTTCCCTATCAGATGCGTCCCGACCTCATCTACCTCCCCGAAGACGCCTTTGAAATGGACGCCTTCCTCAAGGACCTCAAGTCCATCTATGATTTGAAGGGCCACGTCATCATCGCGATCTCCGAAGGCATCGTCTTTGAGCGCGATACCTCTTCCACCCGCATCGACGCCTTCGGCCACATTCAACTCGGTGGCGCGGCAGATGCCCTCGCGACCATCGTCGAGAAGAAGCTCGGCTTGCCGACCCGCTCCGTCGAGCTCTCCCTCCCGCAGCGCGCCGACCCCGTCTTCATCTCCAAGACCGACCAGGACGAAGCCATCGCTTGCGGTGCCTTCGCCGTCACAAGCGCCCTCAAAGGCGAGACCGCGAAGATGGTCATCATCAAGCGCCTTTCCACTAAGCCCTATAAAACTGAGCTCGCCCTTGCTCCCGTCGAGCAAGTCGCCAACGCCGAGAAGAAAGTCCCGACTTCGATGATTGCCGGCAAGACCCACATGGATCAAAGCTTCCGCGATTATCTGCTTCCGCTCATCCAAGGCGAGGTTTACCCCAAGTTCAAAGACGGCATCTACATGACCGCCAACTTGAAGAAAGTCAAAGCCCGCTAAAGCCATCATCAGACCATGCTGAGGCCTTCCTTGGCGTGGTTTTTTGATACATCAAAGAAGGAAATGTCCCGCAGGCGCGCCCATGCGCTTGATAATGCGCTCGCGCTGGAGCAAAATAGGGACGATTTGAAAGCTATGGGGAAATTCGTTGATAAATATAAATCCTGGGACGACTTCCATCGGAACGTCTTCATCCTCTGCTGCATCAGCGTCATCGGTGCGCTGGTGGGGGTAGGTTTTATTTTCCTCGATAACATCGGCGTCCTCTTTGGCTGGCTGCTTGGCTCCGTGGTCAACATGGTGGCCTACGTTACCATCGCGAAAGGTTCCGCCCGTTTGCTCACCCCTTCCACCGAGCCCAAGCAAGGCTATTTCGCTCTCGTTGGAGCGGTCTTACGCCTTTTCCTTTACGCGGGCGTGCTCCTGCTCTCGGGATTCTGCTCCTTCAAGTGGGGGACGCTAAGCCACGGATATTGCAACCTCATCGCCACCTCCCTCGCGCTGATGCCGACTTGGATCGTGTTGGTTATCACGATGCTCATCCGCGCACCGAAATTAAACGCAAAACCCACCCCAAAAGCGGAAGATGAAGAGAAGAAAGAGGAGAACAAACAATGACCTCCCCCTTTCTTCTTGCCGATCCATTAAGCGACATGATTGCCTCCTTTGGAGACACGAGTTTTCGCATCTCGGGACCGACCATATCCTCCCTCACCGTCATGCTTATCGTCGCGGTGCTCGCGATTATCGCGGGAACGCAGGCGCGCTTCCATGACCCTTTGAAACCCTCTAAAGGCCTCCTTGGCTTAGCCGAAGCCTTCTACGATTGGCTGCAAGGCTGGACGCGGAACATCATGGGCCGCGAACCCGGCAATTGGCCCGGTTATTTCTTTTGCCTTTTCATTTACCTTTTCCTTGCGTTTGCTTGGTCGGTGACGGGCTTCCCTTCCATCATCGATACGTTGGTGCTGCCGCTAGCTTTGTCGCTCGTGATGTTCGTGCTCATCCAGTTCACCGCGCTCCGTTACCAGAAATTTGGCTATTTCCATCGTTACATCGAGCCCATTCCTTTATTCTTGCCCATCAACCTCGTCACGATGTGGACGCCGGTGATCTCCACGAGCCTTCGTATGTTTGGCAACTGCATCGCGGGCTCGGTCGTCATCGGGCTCGTGAACTGGGCGCTTAAGAACGTCTCCATCAATATCTTCAGCGGTTGGGCGTCATCTTTCGCTGACCCGCTCGATAGCCCCGCGGCCATCTGGCTCTCTTCTTTGCCCATCGCGGTGCTCAATCTCTACTTTGGTTTATTCTCTGGCTACATCCAGACTCTTGTATTCGCGTCCCTTAACGGCGTGTGGATCGGCACGGAAATGCCCGAAGACCGCGCGATGGGAATCGCTTCGCAAGCCACCCGTAGCCAAAAGGAATAAAGAAAGACCATATAGGAGGAAATGTATATGGCACTCAACAACCTGATCGCCGTCCTCGCGGAGGCGACCAACAACAATCTCGGCCTCGTCGCCATCGGCGCTGGCATCGCCATCCTCACCGCGGGCTTAAGCTCCATCGGCGAAGGCTGGATTGCCTGCCACGCGATCGACGCCATGTCCCGTAACCCAGAAAATGCGGGCAAATTCCAATCGGTCATGATTTTGGCCATCGCGCTTGATGAGTCTTGCGGTATTTACGCCCTCATCGTGTCGATGCTCATCATGTTCGTCTTGGGCGGCAGAGCGTAATCCCCGTTTTTGGAAAGAAGAACCATGAGAAACACGCGTAAAGCCTTATGGATTCTTTTGCCCCTAACCGCGGCCGCGCTTTCCTCATGCCAAGGTGCCCCTTTCCAAGAGCAAGACTTCGTGAAGAAAATCTTTCCCAACGGAATGTGGGATTTCCTGATTCAACTCATCGCGTTCATCCTGCTATTACTCATCGTCTTCTTCTTGGGTTACAAACCCATCCATAAGATGATGCAGAAGCGTCGCGACGCGGTGAATGGCATGATCGAGGATGCAAAGAAAAACCAAGTCATCGCCGAAAAAGCGGCGAAGGCTTCGGACCAAACCATCCTTGAAGGAAAAGAGGAGGCCGAACGCATCCTTGCCGAAGCGAGGAAACAAGCCCAATTTGAACGCGAAAAGCTGCTTGCGGACACCGAACAGGAAATCATCGCCCGCAAGAAAAAGGCCGACGAGGACATCCTCGCCGCGCAGGAAGCTTCCAAAGAGGAAGTGCGCCGACAGATCGTCGACGTGGCGATGCTCGCCTCCGAAACCTTGCTCTCCCGCGAGGTGGACGACGCGGACAACCGCCGCCTCGTCGAATCCTTCGTCGACGATTTAAATGGAGGAGATGGCGATAAATGACGAATGAGCTTTGCCAAAACTACGCCTCGGCCCTCTATGACTTGCTCCAGAAAGCGGAAAGGGAACGGGCACTCGAAGCTTTTTCCTGTGTCCTCGATAACCTTTCCCATGAAGAGGAATTTTCCAAACTGCTCCGTTCCTATTCCGTCTCACCGGAAGAGAAGCGGCGCGTTCTCGATGCGGTTTATGGCAAAAGATTCGCAGACATCCCCCATTTCGTTACGTTCTTAAAAGTGGTGAGCGATCACCATCGGATCAAAGAACTCCCCAACATCTACATCGCGTTCCGTTCCCGCGTCCACGAAGACCTTGGCGTCAAGGAGGGCCTCGCTTATAGCGCGGTTTCCCTCGATGATAAGCAACTCGAGGCGGTGGCGAAAGCGATCGAAAAGAAAATCGGTTGCAAGGTCAGCCTGACCAACATCGTCGACCATAACCTCTTAGGTGGGGTGAAGGTGGCGATCGATGGCAAGGTGTTCGACGGTAGCTTATCGAGCAAACTCGAAGACCTGCACCGCAAACTCCAAGGAGGAATCCCATCATGAAAATTGATTCCAGCGAAATCTCCGCGCTGATTAAGGCCCAAATCAAGGGCTATGAATCGCGCTTAGAGACCGACGACGTCGGCACCGTCATTTCCGTGGGCGACGGCATCGCGCTTTGCTATGGCTTAGACAAGGCGATGCTTGGTGAGTTGCTCGTGTTCCCCGGTGACGTCGCGGGCATGGTCATGAACCTCGATAGCGAAGACGTTGGCACGGTGCTCCTTGGCTCCGATACGAAAATTGAAGAAGGCGATACCGTTAAGCGCACCCACCGCGTGGTGGAGGTCCCCGTCGGCGATGGGTTACTAGGCCGCGTCGTCAATGCTTTGGGTGTCCCAATTGATGAAAAAGGGCCGATTTCCTATGCAAAAACCCGCCCAATTGAACGTATTGCCCCAGGCGTCATGACGCGAAAATCCGTCGATACACCATTGGAGACTGGCATCAAAGCCATCGATGCGATGATTCCGATTGGCCGTGGCCAACGCGAACTCATCATCGGCGACCGCCAGACCGGCAAGACCGCCATCGCCCTCGATACCATCATCAACCAGAAGGACAAGGGCGTGAAATGCATCTATGTCGCGATCGGCCAAAAGAATTCTTCCGTCGCCTCCTTAGTGGACAAACTCCGCGAACTCGGTTGCATGGATTATGTGACCGTCGTCTCTTCTAGCGCCTCCGAAGCGGCGCCGAACCAATACATCGCTCCCTTCGCCGGCATGGCCATGGCGGAAGAATGGCTCGAGAACGGGCAGGACGTCCTCATCGTTTTCGATGACCTTTCCAAACATGCCGTCGCCTACCGCACCTTATCTTTGTTGCTTAAGCGCGCCCCGGGCCGCGAAGCCTATCCGGGTGACATCTTCTATCTCCATTCCCGCTTACTCGAACGCGCTTGCCGCCTCGCCCCGCAATATGGGGGCGGATCGATCACCGCGCTCCCCATTGTCGAGACGCAGGCGGGCGATATTTCCGCCTACATTCCGACCAACGTCATTTCCATCACCGACGGTCAGATCTTCCTCGTCACTGACTATTTTGCTTCTGGTCAGCGCCCCGCGGTCGATTCGGGTTTCTCCGTCAGCCGCGTCGGCTCCTCTGCCCAGACCAAAGCCATGAAAGCGGTGGCGGCCTCCCTCAAAATCGAACTTGCGTCCTACCGTGAGATGCTTTCCTTCTCCCAGTTTGGCAGCGACCTCGATGCCGCGACGAAAAAGATCCTCGCCCATGGCGCAGTCTTGATGGAAACCTTAAAGCAGAAACAGTATGCGCCTTACCCCATGTGGCGACAGGTTGTTGAACTGTTCGCCGTCAAAAACCGTTTCCTCGACGATTTGAAACCTGCGGAAGTGGGTCCCTATCTCCAAGGCCTTTCCGCTTTCGTCGAACGCGCTCATCCGGAAATCATTGGGGTTTTAACGGAGAAAAAAGCATTTTCCGACGAACTGACCGCATCCCTTAACGCGGCCATCGCCGAATATCAAGCCTCGAGGTAATCATCGATGTCCCTAGGCCTCAACAAAACCAAACGCCGGATTGCATCAATCCGTTCTACGCAGAAGATCACCAAAGCCATGGGCATGGTCGCGGCGGTCAAATTGCGGCGTTTTCGCGACCTCGTCGATAAGGGCGAGGAGTACGCGAAGGGTCTATATGAGGTCATGGGCGAGCTCTTGCTTCACGATAACGAGACCCATACCCATTATTCCAGCGAGAACGAAGACGACCTCGGCACGCTTTACATCGTGGTGACGTCGAATCTTGGCTTATGCGCGGGATATAACAACAACATCTTCAAATACCTCGAATCCTTCGTGGACCCGAGCAAAGACATCATCTGTCCCCTCGGCGAAAAAGGGAGAGCGCACTATCTCCATGACGATCGTTACCATAACGTCGATTTGGATTTGCCTCGAGTAGATAAAACCTTGTCCCCGAAGCAAATCGATGCCCTGTGTTTGAATTTGAAGAAAGCCTTCAACGAGAAGAGGGTCCGCAAGGTCGTCCTCGTCTACACCCATTACGTGAACTCGATTTCCTTTGTGCCCGAGCAAGAGACCCTGCTCCCGCTTCAAATCGAGACCACGCCACGGGAAGACGAGTCCTATTGCCCTCCGTTATTCGAACCTTCGGCTCGGGCGCAGATTCATTCGCTGCTCCCTTATTACCTTGGCTCGCGGATTTATTACCGCATCGCTGAAAGCCAGCTCTGCGAGCAGGCGAGCCGCCGCAACGCGATGGATAACGCTAACGACAACGCGGACGAATTGCTCAGCAAACTCACCATCGAATACAACAAGGCGCGTCAGACCGCCATCACTCAGGAAATCGTCGAGGTCGTCTCGGGCTCGGCCAACGCCACCAATTAGGAGGAAGAGACATGAAAAACGTCAAAGAAGATTTGATTGGCATCATCGTGCAAGCGGTGGGCCCCGTCATCGATGTCAAGTTCGAAGGAAAGCATTTGCCGGAGATCCTCACCGCCCTCCGCATTCCTTTACCCGCGGGCAAAAGCCTCACCATCGAAGTCATGCAGCATATCGGCGATGATGTCGTCCGCTGCGTCGCCATGGGCTCCACCGATGGATTGATGCGCGGCATGGAAGTCATCAACACCGAAGCTCCGATCTCCGTTCCGGTAGGAGAGCAGACCCTTGGCCGTATGTTCAATGTCCTTGGCGAAACCATCGACGATCAAGAAGAAGGGGACATCGCCAAGTGCAAGCGGATGCCCATCCACCGTCCCGCGCCGACGTTCTCCGACCAATCCGTCTCCCACGAGATCTTAGAGACGGGCATCAAAGTCATCGACTTGCTTTGCCCTTACGTCAAAGGCGGCAAGATTGGCCTTTTCGGCGGCGCAGGCGTCGGTAAAACCGTTTTGATTCAAGAACTTATTTTCAATATTGCGACCGCCCACTCCGGCACCTCGGTTTTCGCTGGGGTAGGGGAACGCAGCCGCGAAGGCAACGACCTTTATTTCGAAATGAAGAGCACGGGCGTTTTGAATAAAACCGCCCTTTGCTTCGGACAAATGAACGAACCGCCGGGAGCCCGTATGCGCGTGGCGCTTTCTGCGCTGACGATGGCGGAATATTTCCGCGACGAGGAGCACCAAGACGTGTTGCTCTTCATCGACAATATCTTCCGTTTCACCCAGGCGGGTTCGGAGGTTTCGGCGCTTCTAGGCCGCATGCCTAGCGCCGTCGGTTATCAGCCCACCCTCGCGACCGAAATGGGTCAGCTCCAGGAACGCATCACCTCGACCAAAGATGGTTCGATTACTTCGGTTCAGGCCATCTACGTCCCCGCGGATGATTTCACCGACCCCGCGCCGGCCACAACCTTCTCTCACCTCGATGCGAAGACGCTTCTTGACCGTAACATCGCCTCGCTCGGCATCTTCCCCGCCGTCGATCCCTTGGAGTCTTCCTCCAACGTCCTCGACCCGAACCTCATCGGCGAAGAGCATTACCAAGTCGCCCGTGGGGTGCAGCAGCTGCTCCAACGTTACAAAGAACTTCAGGATATCATCGCGATCTTGGGCATCGATGAGCTTTCCGATGAGGATAAGGCCATCGTCAACCGCGCCAGGCGCGTCCGTAATTTCCTCTCTCAGCCCTTCCACGTCGCCGAAGCTTTCTCGGGGAATAAAGGCATCTATGTCCCATTAAAAGAAACGGTCCGTTCCTTTAAGGAAATCCTTTCGGGCGCCTATGACAAATACCCCGAATCGGCATTCCTTTATTGCGGCACCGTCGAAGATGTCGTCAAGCACGCGGAGGAACTAAAATAACATGGCAACCTTCCCCCTCAAAGTCCTGACGATGACCGGCACCGCCTTTGAAGGCGATGTCGATGCTTTGCTCGTCCCGACCGAGATGGGGCCGTTGCTCATCGAAGCCGGTTACACCAATTTAATCACGTCAATTGTGCCCGCAGGCGTGATGAAGATTGTCCAAAACGGCAAAAGCGATTATTATGCAGTGTTCGGCGGCGTGGTGGATGTCCGCAAGGGCGGTACTGCCACCGTCTACGCCGAAGAACTCAACCGCGGTTACGAAATCGACATGGCCCGCGCCATGGCCGCGAGAGACCGTAACCTCGACCGCATCCAATATCCAAATGACGACACGGATCTGGTGAAAGCCCGGGCGCATTTAGCCAAAGCCCTCACCCGCATCGCCGTCAAAAACCTGTCTGAAGGGGGCAGCATCTAACATCCCTATATGGAGGCAATCATATGAACTTCGTCTTCGTCTCACCCAACTTCCCAACCCGTTACTTCAAGTGGGTTGAATCCCTGCGCTTCCGTGGCATCAACGTCCTCGGCATCGGCGATACGCCTTATGGCGATCTGCATCCGCGGCTCGTCGCGGCCTTAAACGAATATTATTTCGTTCCGAACATGGCCGATAACTACGCGATGGAACGCGCGGTCGAATACTTCCAAAACAAATACGGGAAGATCGATTTTATCGAATCCAACAACGAGTGGTGGCTCGAAGAAGATGCGCGTCTACGTGAGAAGTTCGGCGTTACCACGGGCTTCCATCCCTCCGACATGGGCCACATCAAAGCCAAGTCGAAGATGAAAGAATACTTCAAAGCCGGCGGCGCGAAGACCATGCGTTACCTCCTCATCCACGGCAAAGAAGATAAAGAAGCCGCCTTGAAATTCATCGAAGAAGTGGGCTATCCCGTCTTCGTCAAACCCGATGTCGGCGTCGGCGCAGGCGATTCCTATTCCATCAAAACCCCTGAGGCATTAGACGAATTCTTCGAAAAGACCTTGCCCGAACCCTACATCATGGAAGAGTTCGTCGATGGCCGCATCGTCTCGTTCGACGGCATTTGCAATTCGCAGGGCGACGTCGTCTTCTGCTGTACCGACCATTTCCCCGTCCCCATCGACCGCGTGGTCAATGAGGGCCTCGACCACGTCTACTATAACGTTCCCTTCGATCTGCCCATGATCGACGTCAATGCCGAAGAATTTGAGCGCGTGGGTCGCGCGGTAGTGAAAGCCTTTGGCATCAAACGCCGTTTCTTCCATATTGAATTCTTCGTCCTCAACCAAGACAAACCTGGGTTAGGCAAGAAGGATGACTTCGTCGCCTTGGAGTGCAATATGCGCGCTCCAGGTGGCTATACCCCCGACCTCATCGACTATGGCTCAAGCGTCTCCGTCTACGATATCTATGCCGATGTCATCGCCTATGATGAAGTTCGTGTCGACCTCCATAAAAAGAAATATTATGGCGTCGCTTCCCACCAGAAGGACACGCTAAGCTACCGCCATAACGAACAAGAAATTCGCGCGAAATTCGGCGACCACGTGAAAATGTCGGGCCGTTATCCGTCCCACATCGCGACGGTTATGTGCGATTTCTTCATCTTCGCGACATTCGAAACCTACGAAGAGGCGCAGGAATTCGACCGCTTCGTCCGAGCGAAACGCTAAGCGTAAAACGATTCAATCAGAGACGTCGCATCCGCGGCGTTTTCTTTTATGACTTTCTTTCCTTTGCGGATGATGAGGTCCTTGTCGCCAAATTCCTCGGCGAAGGCCGCGCGATCTGCTTCCGTTAGTTCCATTGCCTTGATGCGTGCCGTATAGACGGGAGAATGGATGGCGAAGGGATAGATGAACTGGTGGAAGGCCTCTGGATCTTCGTCATAATAAGCGAGGCATTCGCGGCTTTTGGCAAAAGAGGAATAAGCCTCATATGAGTTAAACTCAAAGAGTAACGGCATATTCATCAAGCCGCGGAAAAAGGAATCCAGCTCATCCGTCGAACCTATATTCGAGAGGAAAGAGATGGGTGAAGCATGGCTTTCGTCGCGGATTAAAAACATCGTCGGCGTACGATAGGTGCCATCTTCGTAACGGACAACTGGGGCGAGGCTCG
>JAFVCC010000004.1 GCA_017479485.1 Bacilli bacterium | reverse complement strand
CATCCGCGGCGGCGACCGCCTGGGCATCTACTTCCTCCAAACCGGCGCCTCCATGCGCGCCTCCAAAGTCATCTACGACCGCGCCCACAGCGCCATCGCGGATGCTAAACCCGAGGAATTTGACTTCGATGCGCTTCTTGAAGGCGTGTCCTGGCTCCACATCTCGGGCATCACTCCGGCCTTAAGCGCCTCCTGTGCTGAGATTACTCGCCTTGCCTTAATGAAGGCCAAAGAAAAAGGCATCACTACCTCTTTCGACCTCAACTTCCGCAGCAAGCTCTGGACCAAGGAAGAAGCCCAAAAATGCATGGTGCCCCTCATGAAATACGTCGATTACGCGATTGGTAACGAGGAAGATGCCCAGAATTGCCTCGGCTTCAAACTCGAAGGTGATGTCACTTCCGGCAAGCTCGACGTTGAGAAATACGAAGTCATGCTCAAGGCCCTCTGCAAGCAATATGGCTTCAAAGGCGCCGCCACTTCCCTCCGCGAGTCCAAGTCCGCTTCCTGGAACGGCTGGGCTGGGGCGCTCGTCAAAGACGGCACCTTCTACCTCTCCAAACATTATGAAATCAACCCGATCGTCGACCGCGTCGGCGGCGGGGACTCCTTCTCCGCGGGCCTCATCTATGGCTTGACCCATTATGAAGACCCCAGCGACGCGATCAACTTCGCCGTCGCCGCCAGCGCGCTCAAGCAAACGATCCCTGGCGACTATAACCACGTCGAGCTCAAAGACGTCGAAACCCTGATGGGTGGCGATGCCTCGGGCCGCGTGCAACGTTAAAACTTTCCTCCTTTGAAACCGCTCCGTTCTCCTTTCTCGGAGTGGTTTCTTTTTGCACGAAAAAGGACGCCGAAGCATCCCTAAGGCTCGTGACTATGCTTAATTCGCGCGGCGTTTCATGCTGCGCTTAGCTTCGTACATCGCTTCGTCGGCACGGGTAAAAACATCGATAACCTTTTGGTCCTTCCCTTCTTCGAAGTCCGCATAGCCAATCGCCGCGGAGATGCGCTCGGCGAAGGAAAGTTCTTCATCTCGAGAAAGCTGGTCGATCTTCTTACGGAATTCCGCGACGAGTTCTTTACGGTAACGGAAGTCATTGCCGCGCAATATTGCGACGAATTCGTCGCCACCCACGCGGAATACCGGCGAATGAACGAAGACGCCGCAGGTAACGTTGGCGAGGGTGATGATCGCCGTGTCGCCATGGCGGTGGCCATGCTCGTCGTTGATGACTTTCAAATCGTTTAAGTCGATCATCGCGAGGGCGAAGGGCTCCATTTTGCCCGCTTCAATCTCTTGTTCAATAAGGGCGACTTCTTGTTCATAGGATGCTTTGTTTCGCACACCCGTGAGGCCGTCTTTGTTCGCGAGTTCCGTCATGCGTTCGGTCTCTTGCTGCGAGGCGCGGAGCTCTTCGTTCATGCGGGTCAATTCTTCGATTTTGTTATACACGTCCTGCTCCATTTGGACCATGGAAGCGGAAAGAACCGCCATTTCATCACGCGTATGAACGTCAAGGTTTTTGAAGATTTCGTGGGTTCCCTCAGGGTTCGTAGCATCATAAGAGCTCGCCGCGGCATTGAGCTTACGGAGGGGGCGGACGAACGTGAGGTGAACAATATAGATAACAATCGCGGCAAGGACGAGCGTCGTGACGACCAAATAAATGAAGAGGCGGATGATCTGCCCCGCTTGCGTCGCCTTCACCGTGGCAAGAGGGATATCCACAAAGGAATAGCCAACGATCTCGCCGTTATATCTTACGGGGACACCGGCGGTGACTAAGGCACCATATTCCTCGGTATCGGTGATATAGGCGGGGAAACCACGTTCAGGGTTGGTCAAAATCTCACGGTTAACGTCGAAGATCGGGTCGATCCAGCCTGGCGGGCAGGCATCCTCATCGGGGGCGCTATCGACACAATAAACAAATAGTTCGCGAGCGGCATCGATATAAGCGAGGTAGACGCAGTCGGCATCTTGCTTATTCGCGTCGGCGATTTTGCGAAGCTTCTCCCGCATTTCGAGAAAGCAGGGTTTGCTTTGGATGGGTTCAAATTGGGCAATGTATGTGTTCCATTCCTCGCTTTCGCGGTCGTCGATGGATGGGATGGTCTCCGTCGCGTCAACAATCGCGGAAACTTCGCCTTTAAGTTCTTTGAATTGCTCGGCGTCAATGACGGCGGAAACGGTCGCGGAAAGGTTGTTGCCGATGTCCTTATAACGATTCTGATTGGTAGACGAAGTAACCATGGAAAAATAAAACATCGCCACCTCGACGAGGATCAGTGCCGCGACAGAGATCAATATTGTCGCCTTCGCGTAAAGGGAGAACCGTACTTTCTTTTTCATCCAAACTCCAATAAATAAGGCAGCCCATACGCAAATAGAGGGGCTGCCCAAAAATCGTGATTGGATGCAACTGGCTGCCCGAGTCGGGCCCTCTAGCTTTGCGTCGCCGGATTGCTCCGGGTTTGCCAAATGCCACATTTGTGACGCGGTAATTATCTCTCAACGTGGAAAAGATGAAAGCATTTTCTTCGTTTTCAATTGTCAATCAACGGATTTCCAACGAAGGAAACGGGGGTAAAGAAAGCGTGATTCAAAAAGAGAACCATCAGAGACGACGCGCAAAAAACGAACTTCAACATTACTTCAATATCAACTTCAATAACACTTCAATAACTTGTTGAAGTAACTTCAATTAGGCGAGCCCATTCATATGAATGATTGCTCAATGAATTTATTAAAGAACTGAACCACGAAGCGAAAAACAAGGGGTTCTTGCGCGGTTTTCATCGTAAAAACGGATTTCGCTAAAGATCACGAAACCCTCTTGACAAGAAACATTGCGGGTATAGATTTTCACTCGACCAAGGAGTGGCATCATGAAACAACGCATCATCAAATCCATCTGCCATAGCACCGGTTATTATTATTACTACTATCGATGACGTTTCCTTTTCGTCGCGATAGCACGGATGGGAACAAGACATCCGTGTGGTAAGCAACGTTATGCCTTCGGATGTATTGTTCCGAAGGCTTTATTTCTGTAGGAGGTACCCATTATGAAAGCCAAAATGATGTTGATGTCGACCCT
>JAFVCC010000035.1 GCA_017479485.1 Bacilli bacterium | reverse complement strand
TTCATGTTCATCAAATAGAAAGGAGAAAAACATGAAGAAAAAGACATACGCCTGGGCTGTTTTGCCGGTGATCGCGTTACTCGCCGCCTGCGGAAACACCCCTGCATCCTCACCTAGTGGGGCCTCTTCTCCAGAACCCACCTCCGCATCCACGACCCCGCCCGCGTCGAGCTCCACGACTCCTGCGCCAGCGAGCAGTTCGACGACGCCCGACCCTTCGAGCAGTTCCGCCGATACCACGCCTTCGAGCAGTTCCGTCACTCCGGACCCCGTAGTCCATCTCGATGGCTATGCCCCTGTTGATGAGAATGCGGAAGTGCGCAAATTCGATGAGCGCTTCGACAAAATCGTCGACGATTTCTCGGGCGAAACACTCAACGGAACCACCGATGGCGTCCGTCACGAGGGCTTCCTCCGCGCCTTGGTCGATTCCGCTCTTCCTAGCTTTCCCAAAACCACCGACGGAGCCATCTATAAAGCGGCTTCTGGCTCTTATGAAGCTATGGACTTCGGCGCCAACGGCATCGGCTTCAAGATCCGTGTTTCCCGCGGTATTTTGAAGCTTGCGAATCTTCGCCTCGAACTCCGCGGCGGCGATGCGTTCAAGACTTATCCCATCCAACTTGCGGAAGCCCGCAATAGTGATAACGAAGCGCTTCCGGAACTCACCAACGAGTTCCAGGACATTCTCATCAATCCCGGCCAGACTATCGAAGATGAGGATACGGTCTACGAAAACGTTGATGGAACCGCCTCTACCACGACGGTCCTTGGCCACATCCTTGGTTTCCACCTCGTCGCTAATGACGTCGAAGTCGGCGCGGAAATCGAAATCGATCAAGTATTCACCTATGCCGGAACCAACCGCGTTGTTCTTGATGATTTCAACCACGATAACGCGGGCGACGTTCCCAATGCTTGGTGGGGCGGCTCCGCTTCGGGCTTCATCGTCCGTAGGGGTGTGAAACTAACCGGAAACAAAGGGTACACGACTCCAGCGCTTGGAAACTTCACCCATATTGCCCTCTCGGCTCTTGGCGATTCCAGCGCGACGAAACTGGTTGGCCTAGATGCTGCCGGCACCACCCTTGCCACCGTCAATTGGTCCGACCTTACCGCGATTGAGAGCCCCATCAAACCGCTCGTTAACGGCGGCTATGCGAATTATGTCGTGAGCCTCGCGAAACTCGCGGGTAACGGCGTCCTCGACAAAGTCCAGATTGTCTCGGGCAGCGACTTCGAGCTCTCCTGTGTCTTCGTCACTTCGCTTGAAGTGCCAAACCTTGACCTTGCCTATCCGCACATCAAGCCGACGGTCGTCATGGATACCTTCGCTCGCAACATCGCATCGTTGAATAACGATTGGGATGCATCCGCTGCTATTGAAGCAAACAAAGAAGCTGGGGTTACGGGCTTTGTCTCCTATGCCATGGGCGACCAGATCAAAACCGAAGGCGGAAGCCTCGTCTTGCCCGCCGCCCCCGATTATGCGTCAGTTACGATTGGCTATATGGCAACCCAGCTCGACCTTGATGCCAAGTATGTCGTTATCGCAGCAAAAGGCGATGACCTCAGCAACATGCGCTTCAAGTTCCGCAACAAGGGAAGCAACAAGGAAGTCTACTTCAAAGACGCGCTCGCCGCAGAAGGTGTCAAAACCTATGGCGGTACCATTGCTTCTCCTTATGTCGACGAAGGCGGATTCACTCATTATGTCTTCGACCTAACCCTCAATGGTCTTGGCGTCGGCGACATCTTCGATCTCTATTACACCGGCACCGCCGGCGCGGAGATCGAGTCGATCTATTTTGCCCGTGACGACTTCAACTTCACCAAGCTCGGAAGCAAGGCCCCCGACACGACTGCGGCTATCGACCTCGCGAAATACGTCTGGCTTGGCAATATCTACGTTGGAACCGCACGCTTCTTTGGCGTCGAACTCGCCGCGGCGACCGAGAACACCACGCTCGAGTCGTTCCGTGTCGAGCTAAATAAAGACACAAAGTGGCTCAATTCCGGAGCGCTCATTGCGCTTGATCTCGAGGGCAACCGTCTCAACAAAGACACGGTCATTCCCAAAACCGGCATGACGATCCTCTTCGACCTCGTCGCCTCCGGGTTCCCGACCGAAGGCGATGGTTGGGCACACCTCCACGTCGGCGACGGCTTCACCGGCTCCATCACCGCAAGCAAACTCATCTTCGGCGAAATGAGCTTCACAAAGAGCTTTGGTGGCCGCGAAGCTGTCAATGTGAATAAGGTTTATGCCTATGTCGCTGGATATGACCTTGATGCCTCGTATGACTATCTCGCCATCACCTTAAAGGCCGCCGGTACGGCCATGACCTATGAGTCCTTCCGTGTCGAAAGCCCCAAAGGCGCCGTAGCCTTCGCAAATAATCCCGCGACCTTTGTCGCTAAGCACGCCGACGGCACCCCCGTCGCCGCAGCAGACGTCATCCCCGAAGACGGCGAGACCATCTATATCGACGTCGCGGCCAGCGCCATCTCCATCCCGGCGGCAACTGGATTCCACATCCATTATGCCGACTGGGGCGATCCCGTTGGCACGCTTCAAATCGAAGATGTGACGGGTATCAGCACCTTCACCCCCTATAACCTCATCAACATCGAAAACTTCCGTTAATCACATCAGACACTAATTGCTGGGGGAGCCGCCACGCTCCCCCAGCCACCCATTTATTGGAGGACTACTACCATGAAAAAACTTTGGATGCCCATCTTCAGTGCGCTCTTGCTTTCACTTGCTTCCTGCGGAGGCGGTGGGGGATCAGATAAGATCACGCTGAAGATTGGTTTTTGGCCGGAGCCGAGCGATACCGCTGATGTAGCGATGTATCAAACTTGGGCCAAGCGCTTCATGGAAGAGAATCCTCAATACGAAATCAAAGGGGTTCCTTACACCTATTCCACCGAGACCGTGGGTCAAAAATACGCGACGGGAATGCTTCCGGATGTATGGCAGACCTGGTTCACCGAGCCGGGTAAATTGATGGATAAAAACATCATTCGTCCGATTACTACCCAAGTGAAAACAACGGGCTGGGATGCGGTGATGGACGAAGCGATGAAAGAAGAACTCACGTTCAACAACGAGCTCTATGGCATCCCTAGAGATGGCTATGGTCTTGGCCTACTCCTAAACAAACGAATCCTTGGCGACAACGGTTTCTTGCCCGAAATCAATGGCAAATACTCGATCTTCAACGAAGATGGGTCCCCAGCCTATCCGACGTCTTTTGAGGAGATTATGGAAATCTCCGAAACTCTTGTAGACCAAGATAATGTCCGCGGGTTCTTAATGTATTCCGCGAATAAAAATGGCGGCTGGGTCTTCTCCAATATGGCCTGGAACTTCGGTGCCGAGCTTGAAAAGAAAGAGGGCGACCGTATCGTGGCCAACCTCAATGATCCCGCTGCGGTTCGCGCGCTGGAATGGGTTAAGGAAATGCGCGTGAACGGTTTCCTCCAAGAAGCAGTTTCCTGCGTCTATAACGATTGGTACGCGAATATCGGTGAACGCGTGGCGTTTGCCATCGTCGGAAGCGACGTGCTGCAAAACGCGAAGCTTCTAGGCGATGTGAATATGGATGATCTCGCCTTCGTGCCGATGCCTACCGGCGACAACATACACCATTATTCGCTTTATGGCGGAACCCCGTTCGTCTTCACCAAAGGTGTCTCGGACGCGAAGGTCGAGGGTATTTTGAAGTTCTTCTCCTACATCGGGCGTTCTCCAGAACTCACCGACAATAACCTCCTAGCCAAACAAGAAGGCTATGAAGTGGCCAAACGGAAGGCTCAACCGATCCTTCCCACCATCATGCCCTGGAAGCAAGGTGAGTTCCTCACCAAGGCCAAAGAACTCGAATCGCGTTACGTGAACGTGAACCTAACAGACTATAATCCCTTCTTCAACGCGATCGATGGCAACAAGCATAGCGAAGTGCCTTATAATGCGCAGGAGATGTACGAGGCGTTAGATACTGCGATTCAAAGCGTTTTCACTTCCATGGAGACCGCGAATTGCCAGGCGCTTTTGACGACCGCGAACACCGTATTGCAGAACAAACTCGACGAAGGCGTAAACCGTAAATAACCATGTTTTCACGCGGACAAAAAACGAAAAATCGCAGCAAAACCCGCCGATATGCAATGCTTAAGCGAAATCTTTTCGGCTGGGCTTTGATGCTTGTCCCGCTTTCTCTCTTCGCGTTCTTCGTCTGGGTTCCAATGATCCGGAACTTCATTTTGAGTTTCCAGGACAACTATTTTGACCAGAATTTCGTCGGATTTGCGAATTTCCAGGCCATTTTTGCCGATCCCGCCTTCTCCAAAGCAGTGGGAAACACATTCCTCTATATCCTCTTTTCCATACTTATTGGATATTTGGTGCCGGTTTTGCTGGGATTTTTGCTTTCCGAAGTATTTCATTTTTCGGGTATCTTCCGCGTCTTGCTGTATTTGCCGGGAATGATTTCAGGCATCGCCGTCGTGTTCCTTTTCTCCACGATGTATGGCGATTCGAGCACCGATCTATTTAACGTCATATTGAAAGCCTTCGGTGGCGAAGCCCATCCATGGAAAGGTTCGACGGATTGGATTATCCCTCTGATCGTCTTGGCCATGACGTGGCGAGGCGCGGGTTCGACGGCGTTAATTTATCTTTCCTCCTTCCAGTCGATCGATGAATCGATGTATGAGGCGGCGAGGATGGATGGGGCGACGCCGTGGCAGCGATTCCTGCGCATTACGATCCCGAGCCTTAAAGCCACGCTTATTACGTTATTTGTCTTACAGATCATCTCGGTGTTCCAAGTGTTCTATGAGCCGCTGGTTATCGGGCCTAAAGGCGGACCACTGAATAGTTCAATGTCGTTACTTCTTTTGAGCTATCTTTATGCCTTCGAGGACTTCGAGCATGGCAAGTCTGCCGCGACGGCGATGGTTCTTGTGCTGATTATCGCCGTATTTACGTTGGCGTATCGCCTTTTGCTCCGCGCTCTAGATGGCGGATTTAAGAAGGGAGCGAAAAAATGAAGCCCCGCAGGAAGGAAAAGAAAATCCTCTTCCCCAGGATGAAGGATAAGCGGGGCGGCTTCTTCAATTTCGCCGATTACCGCAAAACGAGTAACCGCGTCGTCTATGGCGTCATGGTCGCGTTCTTATTGCTGTTTGCTTTCGTCGCGGTATTCCCCATTTTGTTCCTTTTCGCCTCTTCGATGAAGAGCGTTGCTGAAATCAATAGCACCACCTATACCTTCTGGCCGCGTCAATGGGACTTTGGCAAGATATCGGTCTTATGGACTCGCTTTGACTTCGGCCGTTATTACCTCAATACCCTTGTCTATGTTATCGGCGCGGTCATCGCCGCGGTGGTCTTCAATAGTTTGCTCGCTTATGCGGTAGCAGTGGTGAAGCCCATCGGCTATAAAGTCATCAACGTTTTGGTGTTTTTAGGGTATATGGTCCCCACCATTTTGAACATCTTCCCCTTGCTTCAAGAGATTCGAGCCTTTGGTTTTCTTGATCCAGACCACCAATCTTATTTGACTTTCTTGCCCCTATGGCTGGGCTTTGGAGCGAATGCTTATTACTACATGCTGTTCCGCGATTACTTCGCCAGGCTGCCTAAAGGGCTAGTGGAAGCGGCGTCGATGGATGGCGCGAACCAAGTCCAGGTGTTCTTGCGTGTCGTTCTTCCGCTTTCTCGCCCCATCATCGGCATCGTGGCCATCTTCGCGATGACGGCTTCCTATAGCGACTTCCTCTTGCCCTATTGCGTTTTGCAGCAACAGGAACTGCAGACCATCGTCGTTGGCATCTACAACATCTCCAACACCAATCCGCCCCTCCAGATGCCGGACTTCTTGTTGCTCATTCTCTTATCCGTCATTCCCCAAATCATTATTTTCCTCATCTTCCAACGCCAGATCATGAACGCCGGTGCTGGAAAGGGGAGCAAGGAGTAGTTATGCCAAAAGTCGCAGAACGTTATTTGGAAATCGATCCTTATCGCATCATCGAAAAAGGTTTTCATCCCGAAAAGAACGCGGTCTCCGAGTCCATTTTCTCCCTCGGCAACGAATATAGTGGAATCCGCGGTTTCTTCGAGGAAGGCATCTCCTTGCCAAGCCTTATCGGAACCTACTATAACGGCATTCTCGAATACGCCTTAGAAGATACGCCGAGCGCCTATAAAGGCATCGTCAAGCGGACCCATTTCACGATCAATTCCACCAACTATCTCAAGCTGCGAATTGAGGTGGACGGGCAAACCCTAGACCTCGCAAATGTGGAAATTCAAGACTATGAACGCGTTCTCGATATGCGTAATGGTTTATTGACCCGACGCTTCCGCTGGAAGGTAGGGGGACAGTGGATCGATGTGTCTTTTGCTCGTCTTCTTTCGATGACGCGTCCCCATTTGGCATATCAACGCGTGAGCTTTAAGGCGGAGAAGGACGCCTCTTTACGCATCTCGTTCCATCTTGATGGCACCATCCTTCATTGGGGGAAACACAATTACTGGGAGAAAGGCGTCGCCAAGGAAAATGAACTCTACCTTCGCACCCCAACGACGGGGCAGAGCCTATTGACCGTCGAAGACATCGTCGCGCCGGTATCTTGCCATGCCCACCGCATCGAAGATAAAGAAGTCGCTTCCTTCTATGAGGTGCGTTTACCCGAGCAAGAGGAAGTGTGTTTCGAACGCTTTGTATCCGCCATCGCCTCCAAGAGTGGCGCTTCTTATGAAGATCTATCTCCAGAAGCACAATCGGATCTCATTCAAGCAAAAGAATTGGGTTTTGCAGGCTTATTGAAAGAAAACGAAGACTTTTTCTCCGCCCATTATGCGAAATCCGACATCATTATCGATGGCGACGCTTCCGATCAGCAAGGCATTCGTTTCTGCATTTTCCAAATGCTTTCGGCGTTCCATGGTCTAGAGTTTGGCAACAATATCGGGGCGAAGGGGCTTACGGGTGAGGCCTATTCCGGCCACGCATTCTGGGACTCCGAAACCTATTGCCTTCCGTATTACTTATTTAATGATCAAGAGGCCGCGAAAAGCCTATTGATGTTCCGTTACTTCACTTTGCCCGAAGCGAGACAAAGAGCATTCGATTTGGATTGCGTCGGCGCCTGCTATCCGATTGCCACGCGAAACGGCAAAGAAGCCTGCACTTTGTGGCAACACGCTTCGACTCAGCTGCAACCGACTTCCGCGGTCGCCTATGCCATCTTCCATTACATGAACCTCTATGATGATGAGGTGTTCATGAAGGACTATGGCGCGGAGATGCTCGGTGAGATTGCCAAGTTCCTTTTCTCTCGCGGGCAGTGGAATGCTGCGCACACCCATTTTGGCTACTATGGCGTGATGGGCCCCGACGAATTCCAACTCATGGTCGCGCATAATGCCTATACCAACTTCATGGGGAAGAAGAGTATGGAATATGCCCTTTCCGTCTTGGAAGACCCGCGTTATGGAAGCCCTGCCTTGCTACAAAAGCTCGGTATCGATGAGGCGTGGAAGGCGAAGGTGAGGGAAGCTTGCGATGCGATGCTGATTCTCTTTGATCCAAAGACGAATCTATTTGAGCAACACAAAGGCTATTTCGATTTGCCTCATATCGACATCGACCAAATCCCCGTCGAAGATTTCCCTCTATATTCTCATTGGTCTTACGACCGCATCTACCGTAACGACATGATCAAGCAACCGGATGTCCTCATGTTCCTTTTCCTCTATAACCAGGATTTCCCTGCGGAAGTCATCAAGGCCAATTACGAATTCTATGAGCCGCGGTGCATCCACGAATCCTCGCTTTCCCCGTCCATCCACTCCATCTTGGCCGCCCAAATTGGCAAGAACAAAGAGGCGGCGGATTTCTTCGGCTTTGCGACGCGCCTCGATCTCGATGACTATAACCGTAACACGTGTGAGGGACTCCATATGACCTCCATCGCTGCGGCATGGATGAACATCGTCTATGGTTTCCTTGGACTTCGCAGCGATCGTCCCGTGCTGAAAATCGCCCCGACGCTTCCTGCGCGCTGGAGCCATTATGGCGTTAAGCTGACCTATCGTGGATTGCCGCTACGCTTTGATGTCTATGAAGACCATGTCGATATCGAATCGCTAGAAGGTACTGTGGCCCTTTCTTATCGCGATGAAATTGTTTACGTCGAAGGGAAGGTGCGCCTATGTCGTTAAGATATCCGCACATCTTTGCCCAGGACCGCTTGGACCGGGGAAACGTGATCCTTGATGGGAATCGTTTTCTTTTGGCTAACGGCCATATCGGATACCGCGGTACCGTTGAAGAATATGGCAGAGAAGAAATGGTGGGGCTGATCATCGCGGGAGTTTATGACCAATACCAGGATTCCTGGCGTGAGAACCTTGCCTTACCGAATCCCTTTCTCTTTCGCGCCTATAAAGAGGGAAAGGAAATCTCGATCCGAACCGAAGAACCGCTCTCTCATCAAGTCAAACTGGACTTTGACCGCGGCGTATATACCCGGAGAAGTTCGTTATCGAAGCTGATCATCTCCTCCTCTCGTATCGTAAGCCACGACGACGATTCGCTTTTATTTACCCGAATCGAAGTCGAAGCCAAAGAAGAAGGCGAATATGAATTGGTCTATGGTATCGATACGGATATCAATGAAATCCATGGACCGCATTTTGCTAAACAAATAATAGAAAACGCTGCAAATCGCCTCTGTTTTAAAGGAAAAACCAACGAAGGTAAAATCCTTTTCGTTTCTGCTGAATACCGCGGTTTTGCAGGGATTTATCAAAAAGAAGACGGATTTTTCCACGCAAAACTGGAATTGAAGCCTCATCAAAAATTATCACTAGAAATCATTGCTCGCGTTGATGAAGACGCTTTAGGTGAAATTCCTAACGACCGTTATTCTGTCCTGGCGAAAGCTTCCATCCAGGCCTTCGCAAGAAAGTGGGGGCGATGCAAAGTCATCATCGAAGGCGACGCCGAACTCGACTATGAACTTGCCTATTCGATGTACCATGCGTTAATCCTTGGCGATGAGAAACGCATCCGTTCCATTGCGGCGCGCGGTTTGTCAGGGCAGACTTATAAAGGGGCTATTTTCTGGGACACGGAAATCTTCTTGCTGCCCTTCTATGTGTTGGCAAATCCAAAGATCGCCCGTAACCTCCTGCTTTACCGCATCAATACTCTTCCTGGGGCTTTAGCCAAAGCAAAATCTCTTGGTTATGAGGGGGCCTATTATGCTTGGGAATCCCAAGATAGTGGCTTAGAAGCCTGCCGCGCGGACAATGTCACTGACCCTGTTACTGGAGAGACTGTTGTGACCTATTTTGGCACGAAGCAGATTCATATTTCTGCCGACGTTGTCTATGCCTTCGATCGCTACATCGAGGCTACGGGAGATATGAGCGTCCTCAAAGAAGGTGGGGACAAAGTGATCTTCGAGGTCGCGAAGTTCTTCCTATCCTATTCCACGGTTGATGACCAGGGCATTTACCACATCAATGACGTCATTGGCCCTGATGAATACCATGAACGCGTCAACGACGAAGCGTTTACTCTTGCTTTGGCGCGGCGCGTCATGAGGATTTTGGGGAAATACGTGGACCCCAAGTCGCTTTCCCAAGAAGACCAAGAAATCTATAACCGATGCGTTGAGGCGGAGTTTGCCTCGCCTCAAACCCGTAACGGTGTCATCGCGGAATTCGATGGGTATTTCGATTTGGAAGATATCGACGTCGCTTCATTAAAAAAACGCGTGAAGAACCCCCAGGACTACTGGGGTGGGAAGCATGGCATCGCAACCCATACCCAAGTCATTAAGCAGGCGGACGTGGTCTCGCTGATGGCCCTTTGCCCCGAAGACTTTGACCGCGAAAGCATGGAACGGAACTACGACTACTATTTGTCCCGCACGGAGCATGGTTCCTCTTTAAGCGCGTCGATGCATTGCCTTTTAGGAGCGAAGTTAGGCAAGGAAAAAGAGGCCTATCAATTCCTCCGCAATTCCTCGGGCATCGATATCCGTGGCGCGGAGAAGCTCTACGCTGGTGGCGTATATATCGGCGGTACCCACCCCGCGGCCAATGCCGGGGCATATTTAGGCCTCGTTTATGGCTTCTTAGGTTTAAAAGAAATTGAAGGAAGAGTCACTTTTGACGTCCATCTTCCGCGTCGCATCCATAGCGTCAAACTGCGTTATTGCGTCGGGAAAGAGGTGTATGAAGTGACCTGCGACCAACGTGGCGTGGTCAAAAAGAAAGAGGTACGTGTATGAGAAAAGGCGTAATTTTCGATCTCGATGGCGTGTTGGTTTTCACCGACTCGCTGCATTTCAAAGCGTGGAAGCGTCTCGCGGATGAAGAGGGCATTCCTTTTACGGAGGAAGACAATCTCCGCCTTCGTGGCGTGTCCCGTATGGAATCGCTGAATATCATCTTGGAGAAGTCGAGTAAGAAATACAGTGAAAAAGAAAAGATCGCTTTAGCCAAGCGCAAAAACGATTATTACGTCGAATCCCTTTCTTCCTTGACTCCCGATGACGTCAAACCCGATGACCGTGAGGCGTTGCAGGTGCTCCGCGATAAAGGCATCCGCCTTGCGGTCGGTTCATCCAGCAAGAACACCATGGCCATCATGGAACGCGTGGGCCTTCTTTCCTATTTTGACGCGATTGCTGATGGCACGATGATCAGCAAGAGCAAACCCGATCCTGAGGTCTTCCTCCTCGCGGCGAAGAAGCTCGACTTGAATCCGTGCGATTGCTTTGTCGTAGAAGATGCTGAAGCGGGCATCATCGCGGCCAATGCCGGCGGATTTGAATCGGTGGCTATTGGCCCTGCTGCTGAACTGGATTCCCCGAAATTTAAGATTGTCACCCTTTCCGAACTGCCGGCTTTAATCGCCCGGCATGGCGAGCCCATCTTGCGCATCGAGCATCTGAAGAAGATTTATCCTAATGGCTTCGAAGCGATCCATGATTTCTCCTTGGACATCAAGGATGAAGAGTTCGTGGTTTTCGTTGGTCCTTCCGGGTGCGGCAAATCAACGGTGCTTCGCATGATTGCTGGCTTAGAAGATGTTACCGAAGGCACGATCACTTTAGGGGAAGAAGACATCACCGACAAGGAATCCAAGGACCGCAACATCGCGATGGTATTCCAGAACTATGCTCTTTACCCTCATTTGACCGTAAGAAAGAACATCGGCTTCCCGTTAAGCCTAGAAAAGATTCCCCTCAAGCATTTCTTCTCGCTCAAATACCGCAGGGAGAGAAGAAAACGCATCGATGCAGCGGTGGTTTCGGCTGCGCAGCGGATCGGCTTAACCGAATATCTGGACACCAAACCCGAGAACCTCTCTGGTGGACAAAGACAGCGCGTAGCCTTAGGCCGCGCGATCGTCCGTAATCCGAGGGTGTTCTTACTCGACGAACCTCTATCCAACCTCGACGCGAAGATGCGCGTCTCGATGCGGGCGGAGATTTCCAAACTTCACGATAAATTACACACGGTCTTCATCTACGTCACCCACGACCAAGTGGAAGCGATGACCATGGGCAGCAAAATTGTCATCCTCAAAGATGGTTATGTGCAGCAAGTGGGTACCCCGGAAGAAGTGTTCCTTGACCCTGTGAACCAATTCGTCGCCGGATTCATCGGAACGCCTCAGATGAATTTCCTCTCCTGCGTCATCGTCGAAGAAGAGGGCAAACGATATGCCGAAGTCAATGGTATTCGCGTACCCCTCACGTCTAAGCGCATGGAGCGTTTCAATCGCAGCTACCTGGGGAAGACAGTGGTCCTTGGCGTCCGTCCAAAGGCGGTTTCCGTTGCGGGTGACCTCACTTACGTCGAGCAAGGATTTAAAGGCACCATCTCTTTGTTTGAACAGCTCGGGGAAGACACGATTGTGTATCTTTCCTTTCCTGGGCTTAAAGAAGACCTCATCGTCTCTACTTCTGGCCTTGGGCGGTTCCATAAGGGACAACCCATAGGCGTCAGTTTGAATTTGGAACAGCTTTGTCTCTTTGATGCGGATACCGGAGCGTCGCTTCTATGAAAAAGAAGACGTGCTTATTGCCGTCGATTCTTCTCGTCCTTCTTTCTTGCGCTTCACATAGCCCCGGCTTAGCGGCCTCTTCGCTTCCTACGTCGAACCCTGAGGGCATTTCTTCCTCTACGGAGCTTTCTTCGGAAACACCGTCTTCCAGCGAAGCGCCTCATTCTAGTGAGAAAGAGAACTCAAGCCCCATGGAATCAAGCTCTTCTTTCATGGAAAAAGACGAGCAAGGATTTGTGATTCTTCCGAAGGGATATTTAGAGAAAGAAACACGTGCTCATTCTTTTGGAAAAGATGTAGAAAACAAAGAAAAGTCTGCAAATCTCCGTTTATTTTTGGGAGATGAGCCAGTTCCAGTCTATGGCGTTCACGTAAATGTGACTCATTCTTGGGACCCTGAAGCCAAGCTTCGTGAACTCGTTGGCGTGGCAAGCGTCTCCATTTCTAGCGGCGCCAAATTCACCTTGCAGTGTACGTGGGTGATGGATGGACGGTGCAAGATCATGCCCTCTTCTTCGGGAGTGGGGTTAGATTTTGACGAGACCCATCGCACGGTTCAATTTGAGATCACTAAGCCCGGCGATTATGTGGTCTCTTATCGCGGAAATCGCGCCCTCCATCTTTTTGTTCATTCTTATGAAGAGGCCTCACCATATAACGAGAGTAACTGCATCTATTTTGGGCCTGGCGTCCATAACAAAAATAATGACCGTCGCCTTGCGAACAATTCCACGGTCAGCCTATCTTCAAACCAGACGGTATATTTAGCCGAAGGTGCCTTTGTCGAAGGTGCGTTCATATCTAATGGCACCGAAAATGTTCGTATCCTGGGCAAAGGCTTCGTCGACGGCTCGGTCTTTGACCGCAACGCCACAACGGGCTCTAGATTTATCCCGTTTGATTTCAACGACTGCTCATCGTTCCAGTTTGATTCTTTCGCGGTGCTTGACCCGGCGGGATGGTGCTTCAATTTGTATTTCTGCCGCGACTTTTCTTTAAACGGCGTCAAAGTCATTTCGAGCCGAAGCAATGGCGATGGCATCTCATTACAAAGCTGCCGTAACGCGACCGTCGACGGCTGCTTTGTTCGTACCTATGACGATTCTATCGTGGTGAAGAACTATCCGCGGTGGAATAACCGTTCTATTGAAGGGGCGAGCGAACATATCGAAGTAAAGAATTGTCTGATTTGGACCGATTTGGCGCAGTGCCTTGAAATCGGCTACGAGACCGTCGGTACCAAAATGGAGGATATTTATTTCCACGACACCACCATTCTCGGCGCCTATCATAAGGCGGCCATTTCGATTCATAACGCGAACAATGCAGCAATAAAAAACGTAAGATTTGAAGAGATTTTGATTGAAAACCTCCAAACTGGCCTCGGTGATGGAAGCCCGCTTTTGCTGGAATTTACGGTCGCGCACTCTCCGACTTGGTCCGATCAGCATAAGGTAACAGGGCTTGGGAGCATCGACGGGGTAAAGGTGAAAAACGTCACCGTCTTGGCGGGCTTAGAATCGCCGCGCATTTCCATTCAGGGCTCTATGGAGACGCGTAGCCAATACCCAAAGGAAGCCCACTATATTCGTAACGTGGAACTAGAAAACATCATCATTAGGGGCAAGAGGGTGAACCATAGCTATGTCTCTTTCGCTTTTGCTTATGCCGAAAACGTCCTTTTAGACGGCGAGAAACTAGTCTAATTTGGCTTCGCGTACGCACAAAATCGCTTTTAGCGATAAATTTCGCGTGCTTTTCCTCCTGTTTTGTTACAATATTTTCGACATCTTAGTACCATACGACGGAGGAACCCATAAATGGAAGTTATTAAGAAAAACGAAGGCGGCGTGTTGACCGCTGTGGTCAAAGGCCGCTTGGATACCAATTCTGCCCCAGATTTAGAAAAGGAAATCACCCCGGAACTCAGCGGCGTGAATACCTTGATCTTCGATTTCTCGGACCTTGTCTATATCTCGAGCGCTGGCCTCCGCATCATCTTGCTCATGCATAAGACCATGAACGCAGCCAAGAAGAAATTCATCATCCGCAATCCTCACGCTGAGGTAATGGAAATCTTCGAAATGACTGGCTTCTCCTCATTCTTAACCATCGAATAACGAGGAGCCGACCATGGACGAGCCTACTTTACCCGTCAACGTCGACGAAAAGATTCTCCGAAAACACGAAATCGAAGCCAATAAAGGCATGATTCGCGGGTGCTTGGTCACCGCGGCGATTTTAGTCATTCTCTTGATTCTTTATATCACCGGCGTATTCAAAACCAGCGGGAAGGCGTTGATGAACGTCTATATTTTCTTCCCCATCCTTATCGCGGGTTTGGTTTCCAGTTATCTTTTCGGTAAGACGAAATGGATCGATAAGGCGTGGTGCAAATACGTGCTGATATCCCTCATGCTGCTGGTCATGTTTTCGCTGAATATTTTGCTCCCGAAACATGCCATCTTAGGCTGGGCGATCTGCTTGATTTTAGCTAACAATTACTTTAATTCCCGTTTCGTTCTCATTACCTACATTTCGGTTGCCGTTTTGATGTTCCTCGGCATTTATCTTGCGATGTTCTATGGCGAATGGGACGCGAATTTCTTTAACGTTGCGAAGGAATTCACCGTCGACGGAAGGGTCGTTAAGGTCAATGAATCAACGGCTCAGGACCGTTGGGCACTTCTTGCCGAGCTCCGTGCCAACGGCGACAACCGTTACCTGCTCGTCTTCCTTTATTACTATGTGCCGCGCTTGCTCTCTTTGACGATCATCTCCTTCATTTGCTTTGGCTTAGCATCTCGTTCCTTCCGCTTGCTCAACGATGAAATCTCCATCGCGACGGAGAAGGAAAAGATGAAGGGTGAACTCGAAGTAGCCCGCGCCATCCAAGCTTCTGTTTTGCCCCGTGTCTTCCCTGGCGATGACAAGGAACGTGTCTTCGCTTTGATGAATCCGGCGAAAGAGGTCGGGGGTGACTTCTATGATTATTTCTATACCGACGATACCCACATTTTCTTCGTCATCGCCGACGTATCTGGCAAAGGTGTTCCTGCTGCTTTGTTCATGATGAAGACGGAAACCCTCATCAAATCGCTTGCCACCTCGCTTCGCACCGACACGGCGACGATTTTAGAAAAAGCCAACAATTCCCTCTGCTCAGGCAACGATGCCTCGATGTTCGTCACCTGCTGGATCGGCGTGCTCGACACCGTCACGGGCGACCTCCGTTATTCCAACGCCGGCCACAACGATCCCGTTATTTACCGCAATGGCAAGGTCGAGTTCCTTAAAGGTTCTCATGGCATGGTCCTCGGCGGAATGGAGGGGATGAAGTACCGCGAAAACAAAATCGTCCTCAACGAAGGCGATAAATTCATCCTCTATACCGACGGCGTCACCGAAGCCCACAACATCCACGACGAACTCTTTGGCAACGACCGCTTGATCGAATTCACCTCGAAACACATTGAGTCTGATGCGCAGAACTTCATTTCTTCGCTTCGTAAGGAACTCGATGTCTTCAGCGAAGGCAAAGAACAGTTCGACGATATCACCATGCTCATGGTCGACTATCACGAAGGCGCGAACATCATGGAATCCCGCTGCTTCAAAGCCGATACGGGCGAGCTCGATAGCCTCTTCAACTATTCCTCGAGCCTTTTGGAGATCCTCAATTTCTCCAAGCGCGACATCATCATGATCAACACCGCCTTGGAAGAGGTATTCGTCAACGTTGCCAATTATGCCTACACGGGCGATGGCCTCGTCGAGGTCTCCCTTTCTAACGACAAAAACAACATCACGTTCGTTTTCAGCGACGCTGGAAAGCCCTTCAATCCGCTTGAACGTCCGGATCCCAAAATTACCGCGGATAGCGATCTGCGCGAAATCAGCAGTCTTGGCATCTACATGGTGAAGAACATCATGGACAAGGTGGAATACCGTTACGAAGACGGCCATAACATCCTCACCCTAACCAAAGCCCGCATCAGTTAAAGATACGTCGCAATTTCAAAGGATTATTCGCGAAACCCATACGGTAAATCTGTTTTTCCATACAATGGAACCGTACGAGGTATACCGATGAAAACTTCTTCCCTTCCTTTGCTTTTGCTCTCCTTGGCGCTCTGTTCTTGCGCGTCGAGCCCCTCTGCCTCTTCGATTGGATCCATCCCTCAAAAGTCGGAAGCATCGGCGGAATATGCGATTCCCGCAGATGCGGATCTTTCGTCATTAGGCGCGGCGAATGATGCGCGTTATGACGCGAGCAAGGTAGAACAAGTTGAGGACCATCCCCTCAAGGGCAAAACCCTTTATTGGCTCGGCTCGTCCGTCACCTTTGGCAGCGCTTCCTCCGGTCAGTCGATGGCCGATTTTCTCGCGGCGAAAACCGGAGCGCGTTGCGTTAAAGAGGCCGTCAGTGGTACGACGCTTTATGACGATGGCGGAACGGGTGATTCCGGCGCGAAAAGCTACGTTCGCCGCCTCCAAAACAGCACCGCCTTCAACAAAGAGGAAAAAGTGGACGCCTTCATTTGTCAGATCTCGACGAACGATTGCACCAGTGCGCGGCTCTCTCGCCGTGGCGTCATTACGGGCGAAGATGTCATTGAAACGGAAGAATTTAACGTTAAGACCACCCTCGGCGCGATTGAGTTCATTATTGCTTACGTCACCGATACATGGAATTGCCCCGTCTATTTCTATTCTGGCGCGAAATTCGTCGACGGCTCCGACAAAACCAAGAGACAAAATAGCAACCCCAAAGGAAGTGACTATGGAACCTTGGTGGACCAGACGCTTCAAATCATGGAGAAATGGAAAACCATCTCCTATGTCACCGCTGGCGTTATCGACCTCTACCATGACGCGGAATTTAACGCCAAGGCAAGCGATGCATATTATGCTTGGGCGATGAACGACCCCATCCATCCACGTAAAGCCGGTTATCAGCAGTGGTGGATGCCTTATTTCGAAGCTTACCTTACGAACGCTTTAGCAAAGTAATCCTTCCATTTGGAAAGCAGCGAAAACGATGATAGATTTATCTCATCGAAGGAGCGATATTCATGGTTCGTCATATTGTGCTTTTCTCCCTCAATGAGGGACATGATGCGGAGGTGGAGGGATACCTTGCCGCCGCGAAAACGTTCGTGGGGCAAATCCCAGGGCTTATCAATATGGAGATGAAACGCGATTTCCTCCATAGCGAGCGCTCCTATGACGTGGGCTTAATTGCTACACTAGAATCGCGCGAGGCGTTAGAGGCCTATGCTAGTCACCCCATCCATCTGCCGTTAAAGAAAGGCATGGCGGCAATTTGCAAATCCGTCGTCTGCTGCGATTTCGACGTCGATTAAACGAAAAAGAATCTACTTTTGCGGAGAATTCTCCGCTTTTTCTTTTTCCATTTCCTTCAATTTTGAAGAGAAAACAAGGAGGAAAGGCAAAGCAATCAGGAAGGAAATGAAATCAGCGACGGGTTGAGACAAGGCGATTCCATGGAAACCAAGACCGCAAGCATAGACCAAAAGAAAGATGGTAGGGATAAAGGCGAGACCGCTGCGAAGCGCAGCTAAAATTGATGCGATCATCGATTTCCGGATGCTTTGGAACATCATGCTGGCGACCACGAAAGCAGGGGAGAAGAAGAGACTGATCGCTGCATAGCGTAAGGCTAAGGTTCCCATTTCGATGACTTCCGGATCCTGGTTGAACCAGCGAACGATGGTGTCCGGGAAAATCAACGTTAAAACGGCGAGCACGGAAACGATAGCTAAGGAAAAGCCAATGGTGAACCATGTTCCTTTGCGCACGCGCCCGTATTCCTTTACGGCATAGTTATAGGCGGCGACGGGCTGGAGCCCCTGGCCGATGCCCATACCGACGCAGGTGACGAAATTGCTATAACGATTGACGACGGATATCGATGCGATGGCCGCGTCTCCAAAGGGTTTGGTGACGTTATTGAGGATACCTCCAGAAATCGAGGCTAAACCTTGGCGAAGCAAGGAGGGCAGCCCGGCTTTAAAGATGTTGAGGTAAACATGTAGTTCTCGAGATATAAAGCGGAATCGAATGGTGGTCTGCGCTTTGCGGAGATAGAAAATTAGCAGAATCGTGAAACTGACGAACTGCGAAATCGCGGTCGACATCCCTGCCCCGAATACGCCCAAATCCATGATGCGGATGAACATGTAGTCCCCGAAAACATTGAGCATCGCACCGATGCCGATGCCGACCATTGCAAAGATGGCTTTGCCTTCATAACGCAGGTTATTGTTAAGCACCAAAGACGTGATTAAAAACGGCGCGGCAATGAGTACCCATAAGCCATATTCTTTTGCGTAGGGGAGAATGGTTGATGAAGAACCGAGGAAAAGCATAAAGGGTTCAAGGAAAATTAGTCCAAAAGTCAGTAGAATCGTCCCGATCGTAAGCCCGCCGTAGAATGCGCTCGACACATAGGTATTTGCCCGTTCCACCCTCTTTTCGGCTAAGTTTTTGGCGACTTGGGTCCCCGAACCATGGCCGAGCATAAAAGCAAACGCCTGCAAAATGGCTTGTAACGTAAACAAAATTCCCGTCGCGCCTTGTTGAGACGTACCCAAAGTGCCAACAAAATAGGTGTCCACGAGGTTGTAGACATTAGTGATGAGCATCGCGATAGTAGTGGGGATGCCGAGCTTGACGATGAGCCTCCCAACGGGGGTTTCTACCATCTGTTTGTGATATGCTTCGCCACGATTCATGGTGCCCTTATTTTACTGTTCGTTCATTGTGGGTAAAGTGCGACAGGCGCAAGATAAATCGTAAGATGCGCGCGCAAAGTCCAATTTCACGAAATTGCCTGTTCACAAAACGCGATTCAGGGTTTATCTTTTTGCTTCAGAGAGGTACCCGGAATGAGCACTCGTCTGAAGTCAAAACAACTCCAACAAAACGCACGTTCCCCTCTTTACCAATCGGTGGCTTAGTTATCTAAGCCTCTTTTTTTGCCCATTGGGATGACATAGAAGGAGAGAAAATATGGACGACAACATCTTCATCATTCAGCATCCGTTGCTGACGCACAAAATATCGCTGCTTCGCGACAAGGAAACCCCAACTGCGGAATTCCGCCACATCGTTAAAGAAATTGCCATTTTGGAAGGTTACGAAGCCCTCAGGGACGTCGAGACTAAGATGGTCGAGATTGAAACCCCCATCGAAAAGACCGTCCAACCGATGGTCCGCAGCAGCAAACTCTGCTTCGTTCCGATCCTCCGCGCTGGCATGGGCATGGTCGATGGCTTTGCGGAACTTGTCCCGAATGCCATCGTCGGCCATATTGGCCTTTACCGCGACGAAGTAACCCACGAACCGCATCCCTATTATTGCAAACTTCCGCAGAATCTCTCCGAGAAAGAAGTCTTCCTCCTCGACCCGATGCTCGCTACCGGCGGCAGCGCGATTGACGCGGTGAAAACCCTCCGTAAACACGGCGCGAAGAAGATCCGCTTCGTCTGCATCATCGCTGCTCCAGAAGGTGTCAAAGCCTTCCACGCCGCCAACCCCGATATCCCTTTATATATCGGCGCGCTCGACCGTGAGCTTAATGACGCCGCCTATATTTGCCCTGGCTTAGGCGATGCGGGCGACCGTATCTTCGGCACGACGGTCCGTTAAGGATTCTTTTGGCTTCATTTCGAAAAATATGCCGCTTTTGCGGCGATATTGAAAATAACGCGGATCGTTTGACCCGCGTTATTTCTATGCTTTCTTATTTCGCACGCTTTTCGTCGAAGCGCTCGATTTCCTCTTTCGTGGGGACATAGACATAGGGGATGTTACGTCCGATGTCATTATAGTCGAGGCCATAACCCAAGAGGAATTTGGGCTCGTTCAAGGTCATGCCCACATAGTCCGCTTCCACTTCGACGGTCCGTTCTGCGCGCTTATCAAACAATGATGCGACAAGCACCTCTTTTGGTCCGAGATCTTGGAAATGCTTCTTGAGGAACTTCATCGTGATGCCGGTGTCGACGACATCTTCAACGATGACGACGACGCGGCCTTTCACATCGATGGAGACGTCATGATCGAAGTGGATGGTTCCGGTGGAAGCAGTGCCGACATAAGAAGACACTTGGACGTAATCGAAAAGCACTTCCGTATCGACGAATTTGAGCAAGTCCGCCATGAAGGGCAACGCTCCGCGCATGACACAGACGAACAAAGGAAGCCTTTCCTCGTCTTTGAGTCGGGCCGTCAATTCACCGCCAATGCGTTTGCATGCCGCGAGGATTTCGTCTTGGCTCATTACCATTTCCTTCATGTGTTTGCTCCCGTTATGCTGGAATTTTAAACTCGCGCCCTCATGCGTGTTAAGAAGGAAAACACATGTTTGGCAGAAAACGCCGTAATTCTCTGCCCCAAAGAGATGCTAACCCGTTATAATTTTTTTAATGGCAAAACCAACAAAAGCGGAAGTTAAGCGCGTCATAGGCGCCCTCAAGCGCAGCAAAAAGAAATTCGTCAGCCTCGAGGCGCTTTCTCGTTTGGTCGGCCTTTACCCTGACGTCCTTGGTGATACGCTCTCTTATTTTGAGCCCATGATTCGCATGGATCCGTCCATCAATACCCGCGACCTTCTTCCGGTTTTGCAGGAATATGTCGCCGAACCCATTAAACCCGTCGACCCGAATAAGCCTAAGCGCACGGTTATTTCCAAAAAGGAATTGTCCCGCTATGCTTCCATCCCGGATTTCGTGATGAAGAAGATGACCAACGTCGGTGGGCTCGTCGACACGTCGATGGTCCTCAGCGACGAAGATCTTCATATCTTAGAGAAGCTCATCCAGAACGAGATGGCCAAACGAAAGAAAGCCGCGAAACACAAATAAACCTCACCATTGCCCGACCTCGTCGGGTTTTTTCTTGGCACGGAAGCATTCTTACAATCTTTTTCTATAGAAAATGTCATTGAGGGGAGAGACTGGAATCACTATACTTAACTACGTTAAAGGAGATTTTTAGCTAACTATGGCAGAAATCAAAAAATCATTTAAGTCGGTTGACGGTAATACCGCAGCCGCGATGGGTAGCTACAACTTCACTGAAGTTGCCGCTATTTATCCCATCACCCCGTCTTCTCCGATGGCGGAAAACGTCGATATCTTTGCTTCCAAAGGACAAAAGAACTTCTTCGGCGCTCCCGTGAAATTGGTGGAGATGCAATCCGAAGCCGGTGCTTCCGGTGCGGTCCACGGCGCCCTCCAAGGCGGCTCCCTCTCGACCACTTACACCGCGTCGCAAGGCCTCTTGCTCATGATCCCGAACATCTACAAGTGGTGCGGCGAGCTCCTCCCGGCGGTCCTCCATGTCTCCGCTCGTTCGCTCGCGACCCGCGCGCTTTCGATCTTTGGCGACCATCAAGACATCTATGCCATCCGTCAGACGGGCATCACGATGATCTGCTCCAACTCGGTCCAAGAGATTGCCGACCTCACCCCGGTCGCCCACCTCGTCGCCATCGAGTCCTCCGTCCCAGTCTGCCATTTCTTCGATGGTTTCCGTACTTCCCACGAAGTCCAAAACGTTGAATTCATCGATGATAACGAATGGAAGAAACTCCTTCCGATGGATAAGGTTGAGGCCTTCCGCGCTCGCGCCCTTAACCCCCACACCCATGCGGTCACTCGCGGCGGTGCCGAGAATGACGACATCTATTTCCAGGCTCGCGAAGCCCAGAACATCAAGGTTGATGATGTCTTTGCCGCTGCGGAGAAGTATTTCGCCGAAGCGACCCGCCTCACCGGCCGTGAATACGCCCCCTTCGTCTATGTCGGCGCTCCCGACGCGACCAAAGTCATCGTCGCGATGGGCTCGGTGACCGAGACTGCTGGCGAAGTTGTGGAAGAACTCAACAAGCGCGGCGAAAAGGTTGGTCTTGTCAAAGTCCACCTCTATCGTCCGTTCTCTTCCAAACTCCTTGCCAAAGCGATCCCCGCTTCCGTCAAGAAGATCGCAGTCCTCGACCGCACCAAAGAGCTCGGTGCTCAGGGCGAGCCGCTTTATCAGGACGTCCTCGTTGCTCTTGCCGCTGAAGGCAGGGGAGACATCAAGGTCCTCGGCGGACGCTATGGCCTCTCCTCCAAGGATACCCAGCCCAAAGACGTCAAGGCTGTCTATGACTTCCTCGATGCGGAAAAGAATTGGAATGGCTTCACCGTCGGTATCAACGACGACGTGACCCATCTCTCCATCCCCGTCGACGACAAGTTCCATGTCCCTGGCAACTATACCTCCTGCCTCTTCTATGGCCTTGGCTCCGACGGTACCGTCTCCGCGAACAAGAACTCCATCAAGATCATCGGTGACGCGACTGGCCAATATGCCCAAGCCTACTTCCAGTATGACTCCCGTAAGGCTGGCGGCACGACCCGCAGCCACCTCCGTTTCGGCAAGGAACCCATCCATTCCGAATACTATGTCAAGAACGCGGACTTCATCTCCTGCTCGCTCGACACCTATATCTTCAAGTTCGACATCATCGCCAACCTCAAAGAGGGCGGCACCTTCTTGCTCAACACCTCCATGGATGATGAGACCCTCATCAAGTCCATGCCGAACCGCATGAAGCACCTCCTCGCCGAGAAGAAAGCGAAATTCTACGTCATCGACGCGAATAAACTCGCCCTCGAAGCCGGCATGGGCCGTCACACCAACACCACCATGCAGGCTGCCTTCTTCTACCTCAACCCCTCCATCATGCCGTACGCTGATGCCGAGAAGTGGATGAAGAAGTACGTCCTCAAGACCTTCGAAAAGAAGGGCATGGATGTCGTCGAAAAGAACTACGCCGCCATCGACAAAGGCGCCCAGGGCCTCCGCGAAGTCCCCGTCGATCCGAAGTGGATTGAACTCTCCGTCAACAAGGTTATCACCGCCGATAGCGGGGATACCTACTATGACGAATACGTCGAAGTCATCGACCGTCTCGACGGCGACGAACTCCCGACCAGTGCCTTCACCAAGCACGAACTCCTCGACGGCACGATGAATGAAAACATCACCTTCCGTCAGAAGAGGGCCATTGCCGACCGCGTCCCGGTCTGGAACCCCAATAGCTGCATCCAGTGCAACCAGTGCGCTTTCGTCTGCCCCCACGCCACCATCCGTCCTTACCTCCTCGATGAGAAGGAAGTCGAAGCGGCTCCGGAAATCGTTAAAGCCGCGCTTAAACCCGCGATGGGCACCGCCGACAAGACCCTCAAGTTCCGCATCCAAGTCTCCAGCGACAACTGCGTCGGCTGCGGACTCTGCGTCGCCGAATGTATGGGCAACAAGACCGCCGAAAAGACCGGCAAAGAACCCGCTCTTAAGATGGTCGACGCGCACACTCAGCGCGAACAACAAGTTGGCGCCGACTATTGCTACGCCCACGTCACCGAGAAGAAGGGACAACTCCCTGCCGCTCTCGAATCCGGTGTCAAAGGCATCGGCTTCAAGAAACCTTACATGGAAGTTTCCGGCGCTTGCGCGGGCTGTGGTGAGGCTCCGTACTATCGCCTCGTGAGCCAACTCTTTGGACAGGATATGCTCGTTGCTAACGCCACTGGCTGCTCCTCCATCTACTGCGGCTCCACCCCGCTTACTCCGTTCGTCAACGACAACGGCAAGAACGGACCAGCTTGGGCCAACTCCCTCTTCGAAGATAATGCTGAATACGGCTTCGGTATGAGGATCGCGACCGATCAAAAGCTCGGTCTCATCACCTCCTTGCTCCTCGCTAACGTCGACAACGTCGAACCCGAACTCAAGGAAATCATCGAAAAGTACCTCGCCAACATCAAGAACCGCGACCTCTGCAAAGAGCTCGTTCCGGAACTCGTCCGCTTGGTCAAAGCCTCCAAGAACGAAGATGTCAAAGGCATCCTCGACTACGAGCGCGACCTCGTTGATAAGTCCGTGTGGATTGTCGGTGGCGACGGCTGGAGCTACGATATCGGCTACGGCGGCGTCGACCATGTCCTCGCCAACGAAGCGGACGTGAACATTCTCGTTCTCGACACCGAAATCTATTCCAACACCGGCGGTCAGGCCTCCAAGTCCTCCCAGACCGGCTCCATCAACAAGTTCACTGCTTCCGGCAAGAAAGAAGCCAAGAAGAACCTCGCCCTCATGGCGATGGCCTATGGACACGTCTACGTCGCCCAGATCGCCCTCGGCGCCAACCCCGCCGCGGCCATCAAGGCGATCAAGGAAGCCGAGTCCTACAATGGACCTTCGCTCGTCATCTGCTACTGCCCCTGCGCCGAGCAGCACATCAAGGGTGGCCTCGTCAACTCCATCAAAGAGGAGAAGGCGGCGGTCGAATGCGGCTACTTCCGCACGTTCCGTTATGATCCGCGCCTCAAAGCGGAAGGCAAGAACCCCTTGCAGATCGACTGCGCTGAACCCGACTGGTCTAAGTTCCGCGACTTCATCATGCACGAGACTCGTTTCTCCATGTTGCCGGTCGTCAACCCCGCCAACGCGGAAGACCTCCTCACCAAGTGCGAGAAGTATGCTCAGGATCGCTGGGCTGCCATCAAGCGCTTCGCGGACTAATCACTAGTTCAATTCGGAAATGCCGCTCGAGCCTCGCTCGGGCGGTTTTCCATTAGCTGGATACGATTTTCGTTTGGGCTCCGCGCGCGTATGTCTATAATTAAGTAACGCATGATAGAAATTCGCTACGTACCTAATGAATTTGGCCCGTTTAAGCGCCATACTGACGTTCCTTCGACAATGGAGTATGGCTTTTATTACGAAGCCAAAATGAAACTACCTTTCGCCGATGATGAGCGCTTTGTTCGCGTGTGGCTTCCAGGGTCGTATGACTTTGTTTCGCCCAAAAAATACCCAGTCCTCTACATGGCTGATGGGCAAAATCTTGTCGATCGATACCTCACGGCATATGGAGATTGGCATCTTGACCGCGTCATTCATGATATGCAGCGGCAGGGGCTCCCTGAGCCGATACTCGTCGGTATCGATTCCCCTAAGGATGAGCTACAACGCTCCAACGAATTGAACCCACCCTATTCCATCCGTAAAAAGGTTCAACGAAACGGTGGGCCGCACCATCCGATTGGTAACCAGTTCCTTGATTACATTGTTAAAGAACTGAAGCCCTTGATTGATGCGACTTTTTCTACGGATACCCGAAAAGACGCTACAGGCATCGGCGGTGCCTCTATGGGTGGCATCATGGCTTGGTATGGCTTCCTCGCTTATCCGAATGTTTTTGGATTCTCTCTATGTTTCTCTGCGCCGTTCTTCTTCTATTCCAAGCGGGATTTGCGGCGAATTTTGAAACTTCATAACCCTTTGCCGCGCACCCAT
>JAFVCC010000034.1 GCA_017479485.1 Bacilli bacterium | reverse complement strand
GTAAAGAGGATGGTATTTACGATGGGCGGAATGCGGTCCCCGAGGTCGACGGTAATGGCGGTGACAATATCGAAAGTGAACATGAATATCGTCGAGATCAAGAACATTTTGAAGCGCTTGTTGACGATGTTGGAAGAGGAGTAGTTCAAGCTGACGATCAAAAGCAAAATCACCGCAATGAACGTGGCGGCGATAGAGAAACTATAATTCGACGTCAGCACCATAAAAGCGGAACAATAATACTCGTATTATGTTGAAAACCGAAAGAACTTTTCTTTTGAAAAAAGTTACAAAGGCTTTCTTTTTCAAAAAGGATTGGTTTTTGCGACGATTTTAGCGTTTTATCGTTTTGGCAATTGCGTTGAGCCGTTCATCCAAATCACCGCGTTTTAAAATACCTAAAGAGTCTTCATAGGAAATATAATGACACTTTTTATGAGCCGCTTTCGCTTGGTACATCGCGAGGTCAACAAGCTTCATGTAGGACTCGGTATCGAGGCGCTTTTCGCTATGGGCACGAACTTCTAACAAGCCAAACGATGCCGAGCATTCTAGTCCTGGATACTGCCGTAATGAGGTCTGGGGCATCTGCTCGAGATAGGCCTCAATCTTATCGATGATTCCCATCGCGTAATTGAAGTCGGTGCCGAGAATGTTGATGAAGAATTCGTCCCCCGAGCGGCGATAGAAGATTTCCTCGTTGGAGGAGATTGCAATAAGGTATGAAGCGACATAACGGAGCACGTCATCCCCAACTTCGTGGCCATAACGGTCATTGATGTCTTTAAATTTATTCAGATCAAAGAGACAGAAGAACCCATCGCGGTGGTGGCGTTCAACGTGGTTCTGCAAGGTGGAGAAGTTAAATAAACCAGTCAAGCGGTCCTTAAAAGCGCCGGCGACATAGGTATCAATATCCGTGAAGCCTAGCTTTTCGCCAAAGGAGACGAAACTAAGGTGCATCTTGCCTTCCTTACGTGCAAATTGCATGAGGAAATTTCGTGGCTTATCCACGTGGTCAAGCGGAAGGATCATTCCACCGCTAATGCCCTCTTCCGCGCAGCCTTTAAGCGAACGGCGAACCTGCTCGCAATAGGCGTTATAGCCAATGCCTTCGCAGACCTCGCTATGGGAAGCGATGGCGCGAACCACATCTTGCAAAGTGGGATAGTTGGGCAAACCAAATTGAGTGAAAGAGCCCAGTTCATATTCGATGGGCGCGGCAAAAGCGTCCCCGCTTAGCGAAATGGAGCAAACGACGATGGTTTGGATGACTTCTAAAGTCGTTTTGGCTGAACCCATGCCAAAATTCTATCATTTTTTAATGGACCTAGAAGATATTTCGGCGGTGCAACTGCTCGAGCATATCTTCTTGTCCGGTGAATAAAATGGCTTCTATTCCAGCCTTTTCTGCGCCTGGAAGGTTACGCGGGTTATCGTCGAAGAAAAGGATTTGGCTCGGATTTCCACCGATGTCGTCGCGGACGTAACGATAGATTTCTTCTCCCGGCTTGATGAGGCCGAGCTCATAGCTTCGATAGGTTTTATCAAAACATTCGAAGAAGTCGGTGCCCGTGAAATAACGTTCGAGCAGCCCACGGATGCAATTGGATAAGAGATAGACTCGGTGACGGGTTCTTAGGTCTTTCACGAGGGAAATCATCTCAAGGTCGGGCCGAGCGATAGCTTTTAATTCCTCACTCATCTCATCTTTATCGATGCCCAGTTCCCGGTGCATCTTTTCTTGCAATTCGTCGAAGCTGATTTCGCCAATGTCCGCACCTTCGCAATAATGGTCTTTAAGGGCCGCGCTATCAGGGCCAAAGTGGCGGGCAAAATAGGTGACCATGGAGTCTCCTGCGAATAAGCCGAAGCAATCAAAGATCAATACGATATCATCTCTTTCTATCATCATTGTTACTCCCTAAAAGCGGACGTCGGTATGGCGAGTTGCACCGATGATGCGCACGATGTTATGACGCCGATCCAGTTGTTGCATTTTATATGAAATCCGACGTAAATCGCCGCTCCTTTTCTTTTCGTGTGATTATCCGATTACCGTCACGCGTTCCTCTTGATATGGGTCACGCGCTTCTTTCTCTTCATCGGGAACGCCGATCAGTATCAGGGAATAGATTTCCTCATAGTCTTTGCAACCGAGGAGTTTTTTCACTGGTTCGTTACGATCTGCGAAAGGGTACATCGCGCACCAGACGGTCCCTAGTCCAATGTCGGTCGCGGACAAAAGAATATTCTCCGTTGCTGCTCCGCAGTCATTGCCCCACATATGGGGAGAGCGAGCGGTATCGCCGATGACCAAAATCGCGTTGGGCGCGTTGTACTTCCCATGAGGGGAGTAGGACTTGATTTCGTCGAGCAGCTTTTCATCGCGCACAACGATGAAGCGGTAGGGCCGGTAGTTACAGCCGCTTGGCGCCGCCATGCCCGCCTGCAGCATGGTTCGGATTTGTTCATCGGTGATTTTGGCGGGCTTGTATTTTCGAATTGAGCGTCGAGCTAAGATAGCATCTTTGAGTTCCATGGTTTCCCCTCCCTAAGACAATAATGCAACTCATGCTCCTGAGGCAATAACGTAGAAGATCGCAATGAAATAGCCATAAGAAATCGCGATGGAGTAAACGATGATCGTCGTGTAATCCAAAAGACGATTCCTCGGTCCCTTATGTGGATTATAGAAGAGCAAAAAGGGAATCAGCGCGATAACGCCCGTATTGATCCCGATTTCCATCGCGTTGGCTTTCTTATTGCTGACGAAACAAGACTCCATGACCCATACCAGTAAAAAATCATGCCGAGCGTAGCGCTTTTGATGAACAAAAGCGATTGCCGTTGAAATACCGTTTCGCCCCCTCTTTGTTTTGATGCTCTTTGGGGTGAAGAAGAGAAAGAGAGTTTCGAAGTCTTCCTTAACGGTAAATCGGTGGCGGCATTTGAAGAGGACGTCGCCATGGAACGCAATTCTTCTTTCTCCTATGGCGTCGACCATGAGCAGCGAGTCGTGTTCCTTCCGCCCGATCAAGAATACGAGGTTCGTGGGTTCACGGCCAAGGGAAAAATGGACGTCTACAGACAGTCAGCCAATAGCGTTTCAGAGGTCCTCGTTCATCGCTTCAGTGCATCCGATTTCACTGATGGAAGAATACAATTCTCCACCCCGGATACATTGAATCCAAAACAATAGAAATACACGGCAAATCCCTTTTATTTTTCCAATTACGAGAAAATAGCGCATTTTGGCGAATCTTTCTTTGCTTATGCAAAAAAGATGTCTATGATAGTAACGAGGCAAACGAAAATGCATGTTTTAGACATTGTCAACTCACCGGCCTTCCACTTGGAACAACCCGAGAATTGGATTGGCCTCGTTGCGACCCTGGTCATCGCAGGCATTTTAGATTTCCCGCTGTACTTCATCTTCCGTCGTACCCTCCCGCGCATCTTCATCGTCGTTTCGGAGGTGCTCATCATCTTGTTCTGGCTCTTTGGGCTCATGATGCCCGTCATCGCGATGGCGATTGTTTTGGTCAGCGGTATCGTCTTCTTCTTTATCGCCAACCAAAACGAGTCCCGCACCCTCGTCGCGAACAATATGGTCGGCCAGGCTTCCAATTTCTTCCGTCGCAAGAAAAATCCTGCCGAAGTCTTATTTGACCGTGATGCCGTCTATGAGAAAATCCGCGACGCGGTGCTCACCATGGCGGATCAAAAAATCGGCGCGATCATCACCTTAGAAAAGAAGGATTCCATGACGGAATTCTGCCATAACGGCACGATGATCAACGCCCCGGTATCCTCCGAGCTTCTCCTTACCATCTTCTATAAGGGCACGCGTCTGCATGACGGCGCGGTCATCATCCGCAACGACCAGATCCTCGCTGCCGCCGTCGCCTATCTCCCGACCACTCGCCCCCTCACGGGTAAATATGGCCTCCGCCACCGCGCGGCCATCGGCATCTCGGAACAGGTCGATGCCGTTACGGTCGTCGTCTCTGAGGAAACGGGCCGCATCTCCATCGCCTATCAATCGACGCTTGATACCGTCGCCCCCAAAGACTTCCTCGTGAGGTTAAAGGAATACATGGCGATGGATTCCGTACTCGAAGAAGATTAACCCAAAACCTAAAAAGGACCAGCGAAACCCCGCTGGTTTTTTCTTCTTCCGCGAAGATTTGATTCCTACGCGTAGGCATGGGCACGGATTTGGAGTACCATATCCCTAATCGAAGAAAGGATTCTACTATGCCCACTCCCCACAATAACGCCCCAACAGGAGCATTCGCCAAAGTCGTCTTAATGCCGGGCGACCCCCTCCGCGCCAAATGGATCGCGGAGACCTTCCTCGTCAATGCCGAACTCGTCAACACGGTTCGTGGCATCAACGGCTACACTGGCTATACCAAAAACGGCAAACGCATCTCCGTCATGGCCTCCGGTATGGGCATGGCTTCCATCGGCATCTATTCGCACGAGCTTTTCAACGTCTATGATGTCGACGCGATCATCCGTATCGGAACCTCTGGTTCCTATGACAAGGACGTCAAGCTTGGCGATATCGTCTTAGCCCAGGCTTCCTCGACCGAATCCAACTGGTCCGCTCAGTTCAACCTCAATGGTGGCACCTTGTCCGCCGTCGCGGATTTCGATTTGCTTTACGCCGCTTTTGAAGAAGCAAAGCGCAAAGGCATCAAGGTCCATGCGGGCAACGTCCTCGCCACCGACCATTTCTACAATTTCGATAAGGAAGTGTGGAAGCGGTGGGCCGCCGTCGGTATTAAAGCCGTAGAGATGGAAGCTTATTCCCTCTACGTCAACGCCGCGCTTCAAAAGAAGAGGGCGCTTTGCATGCTTACCATCTCCGACTCCTTCGTCCAAAGTGGCGAACTTACTCCTGAGCAACGCCAGACTGGCCTTTCGGACATGATCGAAATCGCCATCGGCGCAGCGGAAAGATTCTGCTAATGCCTTATAACGTCGAGCTCACTTTGTTTATCGTATTGGCTTCCGTCGCGGGCTTGGCGTTTTTGTTCTGGTTCCTTTACGGACCCATCAAACGTTTCCTTTATGCTCATTACACGGTGCGGATGTACTACAAGAGGGTCTACCGAGTCGCTTTGGATAACGACTTCTATTTGATCAACGAGTTTACCAACCGCACCGCGGAGCTGGAGGAATTCCACATCGACCACATCCTGATTGGAAACAAGTTCTTCTATTGCATCCGCGACCGTTATTATGACGGCGCCATCGCGGCGAAAGAAGATAACCCCAGTTGGATTTTCTTTCATAAGGAAAAAGGCGAATACATCACCAACCCCATGGAGCTCAACAAGCTTCGCGTGCAACGCCTTTCCTTAATGTCGGGTATCGATGAGAAGCTCTTCGTCTCCATTGTTTTGATTAATGACGACTGTTTCCTTACCCCCTTCCAGCCCAAAAGCGGGAATAGTTTCCTTAGTTCCCTCAAGGATTTCCCCAAATTGATTGAAGAGCTTGAAGCGCGAGAGGAAGACCCTCTCAACCCGTGGGACATCGCTGTCGCGGCCCGCGATTTCTCGGAGTTCAACCGCAGAGATGAAAAGAAATAGTACCCCTCGATATGGCGATGCCGTCCGCGGCTATATTCGCGGCAACTTCAAGGCGTACTTCGCGATTGGGGCTGCGTTTTTGTTCCTTGGCCTTATTGTAGCGGGGCTTGCTTTGCTTTCTCTTGGACTGGCGATTTTCGCGGTCTGTTTCTTCTATTTGCCCTTCCTTTTTGCGACCTCAACCTACATCGCGAAAATCGGGCGGCAAAAGAGCATGCCGTCGAACGCTGAAACCCTCGCCCGCTCCCTCGCTTATTTCCGTCCACCTTTCCTGGGATCTTATCGGGCACTGATCAACTTGTTAAAGTCGCTCGGCGTTGGGTTACTTTTCACGATGATCAGCAGCGCGATCATCGCGGGTATCCTCGGCGCGGTCGACCCCAATTTCAACGATGGCTTCCAAGGGGTGATGAGCGACTTCGTGCAAGGAGATTACGTTTCCGCACGTGCCATCCTCGACGACACGCCTTCTCTGTGGCTGCTAGTGAACCTATCTTCCTATATCGGAATTGGAGTAGGGGTGGTGTTCTTTTGCTTCAATATTTCCAACTACGCGCTAAACCCCTTAATCAAATCACGCGTCATCGCTTTCCCCTCCTTGCGCATCTCCCGCGATTATTACAATCGTTTCTTCCGCCTCATCTGGAAGGACTATTGGAGGACCATCTGGTGCGAAGGCTATGGTATCGCCCTCTATCCCTTCTTTGGCTACCTTATCGGAATTCTTCTGGGCATCTTCTGGAATCTTCCTTCCAACGCGGTCATCGCCATCGGAATCGGATTCGTGGGGCTCATCCTTTCCATCTCGCTTCCTTATTATCTTTCTTTAATTGAGGAATTCTTCCGTCACCAAAGACGTCCCATATTGGTGTCTCAACAAGCGTTGATGGAAGATCTCTACGCCCAATATCTATCCTTCCATGGAGTCAGCCAAGAAAACCTTGACGCGATGAAAGCGGATATTGAAAAAACCAAGGAATCCCTGCAAAACCTCGACGAAAATGAAAACGTCGGCGAGGAACCCGAAGACGAACCAACCGACGTCGAATAACGACGAAAAAGCCCGGCATCAGCCGGGCAACTTTTCTTCTGGAGCAAGTGACGGGAATCGGACCCGCGTATTTACCTTGGCAAGGTAATGTTCTACCATTGAACTACACCTGCATGTCCCTTTGAGGGCTCGCATATTATAGAACCGATAAATTCCGCTAATCAAGTGGAAGTTTCATTTTGTTGTGCGTATAATTCCAGCGCCCAATGAATTAGGGAGAAATAATATGGTAACGAATGAAGAACTCGCGGAACTCTTGTTCCCGGAAATCACCACTACGATCGACGATTTAGAAAAGCGTTATCCGCCCCGCAGCCTTCCCGAAGGCGCGCAGGTCACTCGCTTTGCTCCTTCCCCGACGGGATTCCTCCACACGGGATCGTTGTTCACGTCGATGATTTCCTATCTCACCGCCAAGAAATCCAAAGGCGTCTATTTCTTCCGTCTTGAGGACACCGACACCAAGCGCACCATCGCCGGCAGCGAGCGTGACCTCATCGATCAACTCGCCCATTTTGGCATCGTCGCCGATGAAGGCTATTTCCCCGAAGGCGACAAAGGCGAGTATGGCCCCTATAAGCAGTCCGCCCGCGCCGAAATCTATAAGGCCGTCATCAAGGAGTTGATCCGCAAGGGTAGGGCATATCCGGATTTCTGCACCCCCGAGGACCTTGATGCCATTCGCAAAGCTCAAGAAGAAAGCAAAGTACTTCCGGGCTACTATGGCGTGTACGCCCGCGACCGTAATTTATCTAATGATGAACGCGTCGCGCGCATTAAAGCGGGCACCCCTTGGGTCATCCGTTTCTATTCCAACGGCGACCACGACCGCAAGACGAAATTCGTCGACGCGATTCGTGGCGAAATCGAGCTCCAAGATAATGACACCGACGTCGTCATCTTGAAATCCGACGGCCTTCCGACCTATCATTTCGCCCACGTTTGCGACGACCATTTCATGCGCACGACCATGATCACCCGCGGCGAGGAGTGGATCCCCTCGACCCCGATTCACCTCGACATGTTCCGCGCCTTAGGCTGGAAAGCGCCCAAATACGCCCACATCCCTTCCATCATGAAGCTCGACCATGGCAACAAGCGCAAACTTTCCAAGCGCAAAGACCCCGAGGCGGCCGTAAGCTATTTCTTAGAGCAAGGCTATCCGACCGAATCTCTCTTGGTCTATTTGATGTCCATCGCCAACTCCAACTTCGAGGAATGGACCATCGCCAACAAATCTTTCGACTTCGATAAATTCCCCTTCTCCATCAAGAAGATTGCCCTTGAAGGTGCGCTATTTGACCAGGATAAACTCAACTATTTCTCCAAGGAAATCATCGCCAAGATGCCCTTAGAGAAAGAATTTGAACAAGTTAAGGCCTATGCCGCATCCTTCGACGCGAAGCTCCTTGCCCAAATCGAGGCCAACCCCGACTATGTCAAAGCGATTCTCAACATTGAGAAAGACCGCAAGAACCCGCGCAAAGACTACGCCAAATATGCGGACATCTATCCGCTGATCCGTTTCTTCTTCGATGAGGAATATCAGGACATCCTCTCCGCCGGACTTCCCTTTAAAGCCGAAATCCCGTCTGATGTCATCAAAGCGGTCTTGTCCGATGCGGCGAAAGAGATGCCCTTTGGCACCGATGAGTCCGTGTGGTTCAATGCATTGAAGGAAATCGGCGGCCGCCATGGCTTTGCCCTTTCCAACAAGGACTACAAAGAGAACCCGTCCGCTTTCGTCGGTTCGGTCTCCGACTGCGCGGAATTGCTCCGCGTCGCCATCGTGGGCACCAACCAATCCCCGAACCTCCACGAGATTTTGGAAATCCTCGGCAAGGAAAAGACGGGGGCCCGTTTGAATCAAGTCATCGCAACTTTGTAAAAAAGTATTTGCCACAATCATGGGCGCGTGCTTAAATAGTGCTCGCCCGACACGGCCCCATGGTCAATCGGTTAAGACGGAACCCTCTCAAGGTTCAATGACAGGTTCGACTCCTGTTGGGGTCACCACAAGGTGATTGACGCCCTCGCGAAAGCGGGGGCTTTGTCTTTCTTAACGAAATCAAAGATAATGATGGGCATGAGAAAACCTGCATATTTAAAACCTGGTGATGGCATCACCCTCGTCGCCCCTTCTTTCGGCTGCGTCATCGAGCCCTACATGACGCGCCTCCACGTTTCCATAAAGAATATGGAGAAGGCGGGGTTCCGCGTCCATGAAGGCGCGAATATCTGGCGTGCTGATGGAGTAGCCTGCAGCGCTCCCCCAAAAGACCGCGCGAAGGAAATTCACGATGCGTTCTCTAGCGACGCCCAATTGATTCTTTCCGTCGGCGGTGGCGAAACGATGGACGAAATGTTACCGGAAATCGACTTCGATGCTCTTTCTGCATGCGAGGCGAAATGGTATATGGGCTTCTCCGATAATACCAACCTCACCTTCTTGCTGCCGACGCTGTGCGACACGATGAGTGTCTATGGCCCCTGCGCGGGATCCTTCTTCCAAAAGAAGTGGCGCTTATCCGAGAAAGATGCCTTTGACTTACTCCAAGGCAAAACCCATTTCGAAGGTTATCCGAAGTGGTCCATCTCGGAAAAGAACGTCGACCATCCGCTTTGGGGATATCGTTTAAGCCAACCCAAAATCATCGTGGACCACAATTACCAAGAGCCATTTGAAGGCATGCTTCTCGGCGGCTGCATCGATTGCTTGATCAACCTTTGCGGCACTCGCTTTGATCGCGTCAAAGAGTTCATCTCTCGTCATCCCGAGGGCATCATTTGGTTCCTCGAAGCCTGCGACCTTAATGCCATGGCGATCCGCCGCACTTACTTCCAGTTACGCGAAGCCGGGTGGTTTGATAACGTGAAGGGTTTTTTAATCGGCCGTGCGCTTTCAGGAAGAGAAGAAGTGCTTGGCGTCGACCGCTTCCGCGCCGCGATCGACATGCTGGGCGGCTTCAATGTTCCGATCCTGATGGACGTCGATTTAGGACACCTCGCCCCCTCCATGCCCTTCATTACGGGCGCTTACGCGCGAATTGCGCTTGAAAAGGGAAACCTTATCGTGGATTATTTGGACTGACAATTATTCTAAAAGGAAAAACTATGGTCATCTTAACGATTGAAAACTTCGGTCAGATCAAAATTGAACTCGACTACTCCGCCGCCCCAAATTCCGCGGCAAACTTCGCCTATTTGGTGAGCAAAGGCTTCTATGACGGCATCATCTTCCACCGCGTCATCAAGGGATTCATGATCCAAGGTGGCGACCCCAAAGGCATCGGCATCGGCGGCCCAGGATATTCCATCAAAGGCGAATTCCGCGCGAACGGCTTCGATAATCCGCTCCGCCACGCCCGCGGCGTCCTCTCCATGGCCCGCGCCCAAGACCCCGATTCCGCCGGAAGCCAATTCTTCATCTGCGACCATGACGATTTCTTCCTCGATGGACAATACGCCGCCTTCGGCAAAGTCATCGAAGGCATGGACGTCGTGGACAGAATCGCCAGCGTCAAAACCGACTACCGCGACAAGCCCCTTAAACCCGTCAAAATTCTCAAAGCGGAACTCATCGGGGAAGAAGCGAAAGAGCCTGAACGCATCGCTTAAGGAAAACGAAGTCTTCTCGAAAGGGAAGATTTCTTTTTCTTGATGTGCCCCCTATACTAATGCGGACGAAAAACTATGCAAAATCGCGGCAAAGCTCTATTTCTTTATAGCGATGCAACCGGTATCGGAACGGTAAACCGCCACCTCCAGGAGGTCATTCAACGTCTGGGGAATGTTTTTTCTCCCCTCGACGTCTTCAAGACGTCCTCAATGGAAGAAGGAGTCGCAAAAGCGGTGGATAGCTGCGGCAAATATGACGCGTTGATCTTCTCTGGGGGAGATGGTACTTTCAACCATATCGTCGGTGCCCTAGTGGGGCGCCCCGACGCCCCGACGCTTGGATATATCAACGGCGGTACCATCTGCGATATCGGCAAGAACTTTGGTATCCATGGTTCGTTCCGCCGCGCATTAAAGATTATTGAAGAAGGATATACGTGTGGTTTTGACGTCGGCAAAATCAACGACCAATATTTCACCTATGTCGCGGCGATTGGCGTCTTTGCAGATATTCCCTACGTCACCAAGCGGAAGTATAAGAAGCGCCTCGGGCGCATCGCCTATTATTTCCATGCGATCGGTTCCGCGTTAATTCCGCGCAGTGTCGAATGCCAAATCATAGCCGATGGACAAAAATATGATTTACGGGTCCCCTTCATTTTGTGCTTAAGTGGCAAAAACGTCGGCGGATTCCCCATCAATTCCCGTTCATCTTCCATCCATGATGGCAAATTTGAGCTCTTTTTGACCAAGCCAGGCCTCTTCAATGGCCTCCTTCATTACCTGTTTTTTAAGGTGCGTACCAAGAAGATTGTCGCAAAAGAATTCGAGATTCACGTGGATTATCCGCTTCCTTGGGACGTGGATGGCGAAAAAGGGCCCGAGGGAAACGTCCATATTCTCGCGATGGATTCCAAACTGCGTATCTTTTGTTCAAAAAAATGCGCGGAATGAATGAAATAGTGGGGGTTTGCACGTTTTTCTGATATTGATTATGAAAAAGTAGTGGTTTAACATAAGGCAACGATATTTTTGCGGAGGAGAGCAAAATGAAAAAGAGAATAGCTTCAACAACTATTGTCGGTCTGCTTTTAGAGCTCCTTGCAGGTCTCGCCCTTGCCTTTACGGGCAAACTCGTGGCGGTCCTCAAAGGAACCCAAGTTGGCGGACCTCGCTTCATCATCGAAAACGCCACAAAATTCCTTGAGGCATTTTTTGGCAAATTGGGCGTCATGTCCTGGGTTATCCTTGGCTTGACCGCTCTTATGCTTGTGTTGGTCATCATCCAACTTGTGATGTTGATCCGCAAGAAACATGGCGCCGCCATTTGGGTGACGATCGCTGGCATTATCTTTGCCGCGCTTCTATTCGCCTTCTTGACGTTGACCTTCACCCCTGGTCAAGGTGACAGCAATGCGCTCTATCAGACCGTCACTATTGGTGACAAGACCATCAAGACGACTGCCCCGTTAGGCGTCTACATGACCTGGCTTGCCCTCGTCCAAGGCAGGCAGTGGGCCGCGCTCCTTTACTTCATCGCGCCGGTCCTCTTCCTCATCGGCTTCATCCTTTCTCTCGTCGGTTTATTCTCCGACATGAAGCTTCTTGCCGATTTGCCGAAGCCCGTTAAAGCCAAACATTCCGACGACGAAGTGGTTGTCATCCACGACGAAGACCTTGATTCCGACGAATCCCGCGCCGCTGCGGAGACCGCTCTTGCCAATGGTGGCTATGCCGAGCGTCACGCCGCTGCCATGCCCGCCCCGGCCGCCCCTGGCGTCCAAGGCCCGCTCTTAATCCAATACATCAACACCTATGCCCCTGCCGATAACGGCAAGGCTCGCAAGGACACCGTCCCTGTCGAGGAAATCCAAGGCAACATCAATGGCGAGAAGCCGTTAACTGCCGACGATATCCGCAAAATCATCCAGGAAGAGCTCGAAGACAAGAAAGAACAACCCGTCATCGTGAACGTTCCTGCCACCCCGAAGGAAGAAGCTCCTAAGGGTGTCACCCCCGACGAAGTCCGCAAGATCCTTTCTGAGGAACTTGGCCGCTACCTCGCCGCGGAAAAAGAAGACATCGCTCCGGAAGACACCGAGATCCTTGTTGAAGAGGAACCGGCGCCTGCCCTCACCAAAGAGGAAATCCGCGACATCATCGCTTCGGAACTTGCCAAAGCCAAACCCGAACCGGTGAAAGAAGAACCCAAGGAAGACATCCGCGTAGTCATCCGCGATGAGCTCGAAGCCCACCGCCGTGAACTCGAGGAAGAAGCCGCCCGCAAGGAAGCTGAAGAAGCCGAAGAGAAGGCCCGCCAAGAAGAATTAGAGCGTGCCCGTGCCGAAGCTGCTGAAGCCGCCCGCAAGGAAGCCGCTGAAGAAGCTGCTCGTAAAGAGAAAGAGGCCGCCGAAGAAGCTGCCCGCAAGGAAGCCGAAGAGGCCGCCAAAGTTCCGCCCGTCACCGCTGAGGACATCCGCGCTATCGTCGCCGAAGAACTCGCGAAGAAGGAACCGGAAGAACCCAAGGAAGACATCCGCGAAGTGATCCGCGAAGTCATCCGTGCCGAACTCGCCGAAGCCGCCCCCGTTAAGGAAGAGCCCGTCGAGCCCGTCAAAGCCGAACCCGCTCCCGTCCAGCTCCCGGTCGTCAACATCATTGTGAAGTCCAACGAGCCTGAGGAAGTCAAAGCCGAACCTGCACCGGCTCCGGTAGTGGTCTCTGAACCCGCTCCCGCACCGGCTGAACCCGCCCCGAAAATCATCCGCGTCCCGTTCAACGAGCGCATGGCGACTGCCGATGAGGAACTTCGTCGCAACTACAACGAATTGAAGTCCGAAATCCTCTCCTATGGCGACGTGAAATCCCGCGTCTCCAACACCGGTGATACCTTCCGTGCCCACACGGTCACCTTCGTGAAGATCACGGTCGCTGGCAAGGGACTCAAGCTCTACTTCGCCCTCGATCCGAAGGACTATGCCAATAGCACCCTCCCGGTTCAGGACGCCAGCAGCAAGTCCATCTACCGCGACATCCCGCTCGTCTTCAAGGTCAAATCCGAACTCTCCTTGCGCCGCGCGAAACAGCTCATCGCCGACGTCATGGAAAAGAACGGCTACGAACAAGGCAAGATCGAAAAGCGCGATTGGGCCGAAGAGTTAAAGAACTACAAGCCCGCCGGTTCGAAAGACGACGACGAAGATTACGACGACGATTAATCGAAAGCCTAAGGGCGGTCCTAGCGATAGGGCCGCCCTTTTCCTTTGCCCGAGGCGCTATTCCATAGCGAAGTATAATTTGCTATACTCGTTTCACGCGGGAGCATCCGCAGGAGGGTTATTTTGGACAGTATTCCGATATGGCTTAGTATCACGTTGCTCATTGTCTTTGTCCTCAGCAGCGCCTTCTTCAATGCCTCAGAAACGGCCTTCGCGTGCTTGAACCGATATCGCTTCATGGCCGAGGCGGACGAAGGAAAGAAAACTGCTAAGCTCATCCTCTCCCTAAGCGAACGCTTCGAGACGACCTTAATTACGACTCTTACTGGGAACAACCTCGTTTCCATCTTGATGTCGACGATATCGACGTTTTTGTTTTTCCGTCTCTTCCAAGGCGTGATTCCGGATGCATGGGTCTCCTTAATTGCCTCCATTTTCATGGCCATGGTCCTCTTCCTTTTCGGCGATACCATTCCCAAATTCATTGGCAAAACGATTCCCGATACCATCGCTCGAGCGCATTGCTATCCCTTGTTTTTGATCACGATTCTTTTTTACCCAATCACCATTATCTTCCGTGGCGTTTCGTTCCTCTTCCATAAGCTTTTCCGCGCCGAGCCCGACATGGCCCTAACCGAAGAGGACCTGAAATCCATCATCGACGACGCTGAAGAAAAGGGCGTCTTTGAGGAAAACGAATCCGAAATCATCCAGAACACCTTTGACTTCGCAGACACTTCCGTAAAGGAAATTTTTACCCCAAGGGAGAAGATGGCGTTGCTTAATCTCGATGGCCTCACGAAGGAAGGGCTGCTCAATTTCCTTAAGGAAACCAAATATTCCCGTATCCCCGTTTTCTTCAAAAATCCCAACAAAATCGCGGGCATTTTGATTGTGAAGAATTTTCTTAACGCCTATTTCAAGAACCCTGACGTGAACTACGTGGAGTTTCTCCAACGTCCCTATTTCGTTACTCCGAGGGTAACTCTCGATGACTTGATTGACGGTTTTAAGAAGCACCATACCCAACTTGCTATCGTCCGCATGCAGGGCGAAGTGCTTGGCATGGTAACGATGGAAGACGTCTTGGAGGAACTCGTAGGTTCGATCGACGAGAACAATAAGCGCAGGAGGTCCTCGCGATGAACCCCCATGCGATGCTTGCGGTCTACCTCGTCGTCATCGGGGTGCTTTTGGTGCTCTCTTCGCTTTTCTCCTGCGCGGACATGACGTATTCTGTCGCCCCCATCAAAAGGCTGGAGCATAAAGGCAGCAAGGGTGCGCTTTTAGCCGCCGAACTCGCCCGCAACTACGACAAGACCATCGTGACGATTCTTTTCGGCAATAACCTCGTCAACATCCTTGCCTCCTCGCTCATCGCCGCGATGTCGCGTCTCGACTTGCCCTTATTCAGCCAAAACCGCGAAGTGGCAGCGATGCTCACCGAGCTCATCCTTTTGGTCGTCATCTTGATCTTTGGGGAAATCTTGCCCAAGGTTATCGGCAAGTCCTATAGCTTCCGCCTCTCGATTTTCTTCGCCAAGCCCGTCAAGGCTTTGCAATACGTCTTCTTCCCCGTCGCCGTATCGGTCTCTTGGCTCGCCAAGGCCCTCACCAAGCCCGTCTTTAACCGCATTGGGTCGAATCCTGGCCTTCCCTCTAATGAAGAGCTACAAGCCATGGTCGACACGATTGAAGAAGAAGGCATCATCGACGAAGACCAAAGCGAGATGCTCGCCTCCGCGATCGAGTTCAAAGACACCTGCGCCTACGAAATCATGACCCCTCGCGTCAAAATCGAAGGCTTTGAAATCCACGATAACCTCATCAAACGCGTCCGTTCGGGTTCCTTCCGTCACTCGCGCATCATCGTCTATTCGGAAAACCTCGATAACGTTAAAGGCTATCTGCCCTTAAAAGAGGTGCAGCGCGCCTTGCTCCGCCAGGATAAGGTGGAGATCTCCGAGCTCATGATTCCGATCTTAAGCGTGCCCCGCACGATGGAAATCTCCCTCATCCTCAAAGCGATGAAACAATCCCATCACCACATCGTCCTCGTCAAAGACGAATATGGCGGCAACGACGGCATCATCACGATGGAAGACATCTTAGAAGAACTCGTCGGGGAGATGTTCGACGAATCCGAACCCATCAAAGAGGAAATCGAAAAGACGGAGAAGCGCAACGTCTATCTCGTCAAAGGAAGCATCCATATCGAGGATTTCTTCAATTATTTCCATATCGACGAAGAAGAGCTCGAGGAAGACGTCGAGACGCTTTCGGGCTTCATTAATGACCGTCTGGGACGGTTTGCGAGAGAAGGGGATATCGTGACCATCGGCAAAGCGGACATCGTCGTAAAAAAAGCCACTCCCTTTATTACGGAAGAGGCGATGGTCTATTATCATCCGCGCCGCAAAGTGAGTAACGATTAAGCGGGGACTTTCTCGCGGTAAATGGAATAGATCTTTTCACCAAGTTCCTCGATGGAACCCGTTTCGCAATCGATGACGTAATCCGCAAGAGGCAGCAGCGAGTCATTAAAGGCCTTCCGGTCATTGAAAATGCGTTTTTGAATTGCGTTTTCTTCGTCTCCGCGTCCTCTCATGCGTTCTTCCCTAAGAGTCTCGCTCGCGCGAAGATAAAACACGATGATGCTTGGGTTATTGAGCTTGCGGAAGGACGCGATGCCGTTGGGATCGAGGATGATGCATTTATCATCCGCGCATTCCGCTTTCGAGCAGCCGTAGTAATTACCGTTATATTCGGTCGTCTCAACGAAGGCGTCCTGATCTTTCATCGCAAGAAACGCCGCTTGGGAGACGAAATGATAGTCGATATCTGGCGTCTCGCTCGGGCGGATCATGCGGGTGGTATGGGTTACCGCTTTTTTGATTCCGTGCGCACGAAAGAGATATTTCGCGATTTCCGTTTTGCCTGATGCGGAGGCTCCTACTAACAAAATCATGTATTTATGCTACCGCTTTTTACTTCATATGATAAAAACTTTCGCACTTTAGCCCTTTGGGGGTTATAGGTAAATAGGAGGACTTGGTATGTCCGAAACATTTATAAACCACGCCGAGAGCTGCGCGATGGAAGTTCGTCAAGCGCTCTTGGCCATCGGGAAGAGCCCCGATACCCACATCAATGAGCTCCGTTTCGATTTCGTAAACGAAAAAGCTCACCGCAAGGAAGTCCGCTTCCTTCGCCACGTCATCACGTTCTACCAGAACCTCGATTTGAAGCGTCAGATGATCTTCCTTTACGACTTCTTAGAACGTGGCCGTAACTACCCGCACTGGCATCTGGACAAAGGGTTCCGCAAGGGCGAGTACGAACGCCTTAAGGCCGAGTTGTCGGTCTTGTTATCTCAGAAAGTGCTATGAGAATAGCGGCGAAGAAATTCGCCCTGTTTCTTCCAGCGACCTTCGCCTGCCTCTCCGCTGCGCAGCCTCGACCCTATTATTGGTCCTTTGGCCCCGCCTGCGATAACGAGCCGGGCACCGTGCGTATCAAAGCTCTTTCAAGCCGCTACCAATCCTCTTGGTGGTTTGTGAAGGCCACCCTTTCTGGCCGCACCTACCAAGCCACGGGAAGTTGCGGAGACGCGCCGCGAGATGGAGATTATCTCCTCGTGGAAAAGGAGATTCCTGCGACGTATTTTCGCTACGGCCAAATTACCGCACTAAACTTCGGCCTTTGCCAAGAAAAGTACTACACGGGCATCGATTTCTCTAAGATCAGCCTCAACATCTTCGAGAACGTCACCTCGACCGACTATGAGGGGCTGCAGCAATTTGAGGAAGACCAGATACGCGAGCTCAAACGCAATATCTACGTATATGACCCAGATCGCGCTTCAAGACGCATCATCTACCACGAGGGCTATGAGGTCACTGGAATTTCATCGGGGCGAAACCTTCCGAAACGGAAGATTCCTTTAGACGAGTTATTCGTCGATTACGTAAACCCTTACCTTTCTCCAAAGGAGCCTCAAGAAGCCGAGCTTCGTATCTTGACCTATCCCGAGGATTTCGCCTCGATCGGGACGATGTGTGGTGGTTATCTCTCTATTCCCTTGAAAGCCAGCGTCACCAAAATGGGCAACTCGACCTATCGCTATCGTTTCGCTGCGGCAAAAGGACATTATGTATCGCGCATTGATTATCGTTGCAGCGACGTCGTCGCATTGGGACACGAGCCCATGCTTTGGACCAAGGACATCTACCTCCCGTTGCGCGAGGGGCATGACCAAGGGGTCTACCGATATGACGTAGTGCTTCATGGGGCGGGCTATTTCAGCGATGAAATCATCATCAAAAACAGCGTCTTTAGCTCCCGCCTCTTCTTTGGCCCGTGCGGCGAGGCGGAGTATTGCGTCGTGGGTGGCTAAGGATGGTCTACGTATTTCTTTCTTCCATCGTGCTAGTGCTCGTATGCACGAGTTTCCATTACCTCTATTGCCGTAACGGCATCGAAGAAGCCTACCTGGGTTTATTCAAAGGCTTGATTGAAGAGGCGGTGATCGTCGCTGGGACTAAAGGCGGATACCAAACCACTCCGATGATCTATCTCCCGCGCCTTAATTCCCTCTGCAAAGCCTATTTCAACGAAAACCTGAGCCCTTATTGCCGTAACTATAACTATTCCATATTGTGCCGCGACCGCATCTGCAGGGCGGATGCGGCCCATGCGATCCGCATCACCATCACCGCGAAGATCGACGACATCCACGTCGTTAAACGCAACGCGGACTTCACCATCCGGAGGACCGACAATGACAAACAATGAACGCATCACCGCTTTCGTCGAGGGGAGCTTCCTCGCTCCTTTGCTCCGCCGCGAAAGCGTCACGGACATCTCTTTTAATGGAGAATCGCTATTTTATGAGGATTGCAAACAAGGCAGAAGACGCTCGGGCATCAACATATCCAACGAAGAAGTGGGGGCGTTTTTGCGGCAAATTGCGAATATGTGCGAGAAGCAATTCTCCTACATGAATCCGATATTGGACGTCTCTTTCTCCCGTTACCGTCTTAATGCGACGTTCCAATCCATCGCGCGAGTGCTCGAAAGCAAAGTCTTTTCTTTCTCCTTGCGTATCGGCCATGATGGCTCGGCGGTCATGGACGACGATGGTTTCTTTCCCGCGGATACCAAGAAGATCCTCATTGACGCGGTAAACGCGGGCGAATCGGTGGTTATCGCTGGGGAGACTGGCGCGGGCAAGACCGAACTACAGAAGTTCCTCCTGATGAACCTGCGCCCATCCACCCGCGTCATCGTCATCGACAACGTTGGGGAACTTGAACGCTGCCGGGGCGATGGCTTATTGGACCTGACTTCATGGATGGTCGATGAGCGCTTTCCCGATGCGACATTCCCTTCTTTAATCCGTAACGCCCTCCGCAACAATCCCGACTTCCTCGTGGTTGCCGAGGCGCGCGGTGGGGAGATGTTTTCTACCCTTAATGCCGTCATGTCGGGTCATCCCATCATCACGACCCTGCATTCCCGCGATATCTATTCCATCCCATACCGCATGGCGCGCATGGCTCAAGCGGGGGACCGTAACCTCATCTACGAGGATCTTTTGGGCGATATCTACCATCATTTTTCCACGCTGGTGTACCTCCGCAAAAGCATGAAGTCCAACCGTGTTTATCGCCGCATCGCCCAGCTTGGGCGACTCGATGAAAGCAAGCGCGAAGTAACGATGATTTATGACGAGGACCGGGAGAAAAGCAAATGAAGAAAGAACACGTCATTCTTTTCGTCTCAGGTTTGCTCCTTGGCGCTTCGGCCTACCTTTCAAGCGGCTTATGGTACTTTGGACTAGGAATCGGAATCATCGCGCTAGGCTGCGGCTTCTTTTGGATCGTCCCTAGCGCGCAGGAATTCATGAAGAAGTCGCGGATCCGTCATGAATGCTATCTGTTCATCCATGGGTTTTTGGTGACGCTTTCGGTATGCATGTCGCTAGAAAAGGCATTCGAGGTGGCGACGCAAAACCTCAGCAAAGAATTCCATGAGCTTGACCCGACATTAAATACCATGTCCGCGAAAGAAAAAGTGGAATATCTCGCCACCTATTTCTCCTCGGATTTATATCGGATGTTCCTTTCGATCCTAAGGCTCTACTTAGATCGAGGCGGAGATGTATTAAAGCTCTCGGGCGAACTCACCGCCGAAGCAAGCCGCGTCGAGGAAACAGAGCAAAGCTATCAAAAGCAAGCGTCGAGAAAGCTCTTCAGTTTTGCCTTTTTATGGGCGATGGCGGTGATTATTGTCGTTTTCATCCGCTTCGGCTTGTCCTCCTTCTTCCTTTCCATGCAGCATTCCCTTTCTTATATCGGATCCCTTGCGGTGTTCTATGTCTTTCTTATGGGTTCGCTTGTTTACTATGCGAAGGCGCATACGGGTTCGCTTCGTTTATTGCCCATGTTTCGGAGGAAGCGGAAATGAAGAACTTTCGCGCCTTGCTCAACGAACTCGGCCTCGATTGGCGGAAGGAATTACTCTTCTTTGGAGTCTGCAGCTTAGTTTTTATCGCCATGGCGGTGCTGCTATACCTATGGAAAGGGTTCGGGTTCCTACTGCTATTCCCGGTTTTGGCTTACCTCGTGTTCTCCTTTTATTTCTTCACTCGTTATGGGGCGAGCGTAAGAAGAAAGAAAGAGGAGCTCAACCGTGAATTCGTCAATATCTTTACCTTCTTTGGCATCTTTATTACCGATGGCTTCACCGTCTATAACGCGCTGGAGCAAGTGAAAAATTACGCAAGCGAGGATTTCGCAGAGCGGCTAGAAACTTTGCTTCGCGGCATCGATGAAGACAAAAGCGTCACCCCATTCGTCGAATTTGCCAAAGGCTTCGAGGACGTATCGGTGAAAGAAGTCATGCTCGCGGTCTACCAGATGGTGGATGAAGGGGGCGGAGGAGTGTATATCCGCCAATTCCAAAAGCTCTTTGGAAGACTCTCCGATACCCGTCATCGCATGGATGAGACCAAGCGGCTTTCGCGGCTTGATACGTTGTCGTTTTTGCCTTTGGCGGGTTCGGGGCTAGCGATGCTGGCCTTGACGTTATCCATTATGGAAATCATGGGAGGGCTCATGAATGTCTTATAAGCTTGGTTTATTGCTCTCCCTGACGTTTTTAATGTCCATCCTGCTTCTTTCCGGGGATCTGGTGAATATCACCATCATCAAAAACACGCTCCATTCGCTGAGTCTCATCGTTTCCTATCGCCTACAAAGCGAATACCAAATTACCAGCGAAACGAAGAAACTCATCGAGTCCTATGGGGCAACTTACACGCTGGAGTCCGATGGTCGAAACGCGTTCCGCATCGGTGAGACGGTTACTTATTACCTCCGCAAAGACTACGCGCCGTTTGTCTTAGGCCGCGAGGTGATGCATGTGAGCGTCCGCCGAAGCGCGATCATCGGTTACTACACCATATAGAAAGGAGGAAAGACGATGTCGGAAATCAAAGGTCAATTGCTCGGCATGCTTTTGGTGCTGGTCTTATTCAGCGCCGTGGCAGCCGCCGTATATGGTATGTTCAATAAGTCGACCGAAGATATCAGCAAACGGGTCGATCAGGAAACATCCTTCGTTACCTCGAGCCACGCCGCCCTGTATTAAGCGATCTTCCAGAGCCCGGAGCGAAATCTTCGGGCTTTTGCTTTATGGCGGATATTATTTATAATATGCAGGCGAGGTTACCGTATGTCACAAACGAAAATGGAACAGTTCCGCGAAATGTTTGCGGAGCGTCTTGGCGTGAAGAACGTCGATGAGAGCAAATCGCTCCGTGATTTGGGATTAGATTCCCTGGACGTGGTGGAGATGTGCTTGGACTTGGAAGACCGCTTCGGCGTCGCTTTCGAAACTGAGGAGCTCTCTTCCTTCAAGACCGTTCACGATCTCTTCGCCGCCGTTGAAGCGAAGCTTAACGCCTAAACGACAAAATTTGACAACATTAAGCGAGAAATGATTGCAAACCTCTTTTGAGGCGCTTATGATTGTCTTCGCCTGAAAAGGCAATGCTCAGCTAGCTCAACGGTAGAGCAATCGGCTGTTAACCGATCGGTTGTAGGTTCGAATCCTATGCTGAGCGCCACGTGGCCTGTTGGAGAAGTGGCTTAACTCATATCCCTTTCAAGGATACATTCATGGGTTCGAATCCCGTACAGGTCACCAAAGTTAAAAAACACCAACAATTTATTGTTGGTTTTTTATTTTTATACCGGAAAATGTTGATTTTTGTCAAAAAATACAGGTTTTGACACTTCTCATTTTTGCCCAATATTAAGCTCTATAATGAATTTTGGTCTTTTGTGCTAATGAAAAATAATACGTCAACTGGATTCGAACTATGGAGCGTCGCCTAATTTAAGCGGAAAAAAGCCCGTTCTCTTTGGAGTGTATCCAGCTTATTGAATAACGGGCCTTTTTTATTTGTTTATATAGATGCCGAAAGAAGTGGTGAATCTTGTTTTTCGACTCTTGCATACAATTAACAAATAGTCGTGTTCAAGCTACTAAGAGCCCATTGTCTTCATCTGGAAATGTCCGCGACCCAGGTCCGCCGGAGCATATTCCAGAACGAAAGCCGAATTGTCTTTAATGGTATCTCTTAGAAAACTCTTGAAACATTATCATATTCTCAATACTATAACTGCGGTTATTTAAGGAGGACAACATCAAAAAAACTATGAATTTAACTTTAAAGAAAAGTCTTCAACTTAGTAAGAAAGTACTTTAATGTTTGTTATAGTTGTCGTTCCTTATCATAACGAAGTGGTTAAGTTATATTAATATAGGTAATTTCGCAGGCAACTAATACGGACATTAGTGGAATGCGATTTTTTACTTGCATGCTTTCTTTTGAATGTTGAAGCAAAGACATTTGAAAGGAGAATTTTAAAAATGAAAAACACTTATTATCATTCCAAAAAGGACTGCTTTAGTTCAATTGGTCCTATTAAGTTTGTGCAAATCTTTTTTGACAATGGAGATTATTTTCCAATCTATCACACAGAAGTAATCGGCAAACATTTTGAATACTATGATCGCTTAGTGGCATATGACAATGGCTATGTCCAAAAGGCAAGAAGTGGGAAGATGCGTCTAAAGCTTAAGAAAACTTATGGCGGTTGCTATGACGATTATCTTTTGTCTAATGACTATAACATTCGCGAAGACAGACCATCTGTACTTGAAAAACGTCTAATCGAAGATGGTGGAATAACCGCTTTGAGGTTCTTTGACGATGACAATTGGAGTTATTTAATTGTCGGTAATTTCAAAGCAAAGAAAGAGAATGACGAAATTGTTATCGAAGCTTATCCAAATCTAATAGATGAGCCATATGATTCCGATAATTTCTTTATTAATCTTCAACCAATAAAAACAAAACAAATTGAAAAAATCTATCTTAGTTTTGAAAACTGTGAATTTTTTGAAGTATTTAATGATGAAATTGTGTCTGTTGATTTGAAGTTCAGCAATGAACTAAACGATATAGAAGGATTAATGCATCGCGAAATAGTTGGCGGAACAATCATTCTAAACATCACAGAGTCTAAGGATTACCGCAAAGAAGAACTTTTCTTAGGTAGTGATAGGAAAACTTATCCCTACGATTTAAGAAATAGATTAACAGGAAAGAAAGGACGAGATTTAATCAATTTGTGTCATTTATATATAACATATGATTATGCTGGCTTTGGTTTGAATAGAGAAGAAAAAATCGAAATATTAGACACCAGACCAGACGAAATCCAAGAGGCGGTCGATCAAGCTTATGATTATGACGAGGAATATGATGGCCCATATGAATATTTCATCGGAGGAATAGCGGAAAGACTTGATGGCAAAAAAGTCAAAATCACATTTGGAGTTTTTGAAAATATTTAAACAAAATTTCACTAAAGTGGGGGAGAAGAAATGATTCCTCACTTTTTATTCAAAACGCATCTTATTGATAACAATTCATTATTTTTGCAAGATAGGAAATAATGGTCAGCAAATATGTCTAAAGATCACGAGCAATTTTTGTTGAAGTGTGAATTAGCAAAGACAAATCTGTTAATGTGTTTATAAGGAAAGAATAATAAAAATGGCTCAAAAGCGGCACAATTTAAGCGTTTTCGGTGTTAGAGATAAGCCCTTCAAACATTTTTCGTGTTAGAGAAGGCCACTTAGGCAAATCGGACTGATGCAAAAGCGTCAGTCCTTTTTCTTGCAATATAACGTCAGAGGCAACGCTATGGTGCATTTATATAGAAGTGGTTCGTTGTCTAATTTCTGCCCATTTAGTTCATCTAGGCAAATCGAACTGATTTCAATGTGTCAGTTTTTTGTTTGGGTCTCGATGGTTCATATGACAAAAGACTTCAGCTATTTTGACGTCCTCATCCCCACCATCATGGCCGCGTTCATCACGGGCATCGCCTTATTTGGAATTAGAGTATTTACATCATATCGAATGAGAGGCCTTAGCGTTTGGCTTCCATTGATTGCTTCTGCGTTATCGATACTTCGCTTACTGTCTACTGGCGGCGAAGCGATTACGGTCCTGCCAATATTGGCAACGTCGTTGCTCTTCACCGTTATTTATTCAACGCATTGGGCTTCTTCTTGGGCAAATAGGCTATTCTCAAGCAATGGTACATTGTATGGATTTCATCGGCGCCTCAATCTGCTGAACGTGACCCCTCGCATTAATATAGCAATGGTTGTTATCGTGGATTCAATGGAATGCAGTTGCCCTATAAGGCGATGATAATCAGCAAAAAAACAACTGTATCAGGCATGAATATGGGGTAAACTGAATAGAAAAAAGATGAACCGTTTCTTCGAAGTCGTGGATCAATGTGGGGTGGCTTATGATAACGAGCCTTATTTTGAAGATGGCTAAAAAGAGATTGTCCGTTCCCACGAATTAAGCCTCAAAATCTCCAGCAAAAAGCCCACGGATTTGGATTATCGGGATTTGCTTAATGAACTCTTTCAGCAGGAAATTGACGAGTCCGTTTCCATCGTTTCCCCGTTTTATTGCGATAATGGTTGCCGCGTAAAGCTTGGCAAAAACATCACCATCAACAAAGGCGCGACTTTCCTTTCGCCAGGTATCATCGAAATCGAAGACGGCGTCTTGATTGGGCCCGATGTCAAAATCGCCACGGTGAACCATGATTTAGTCGATCGTCACCACAAGTATTACTTCAAGAAAGTGACCATCAAAAAGAACGCGTGGATCTGCATCGGTGCCATCCTTTGCCCTGGCGTGACCATCGGCGAAAATAGCGTCGTCGCAGCAGGGGCGGTGGTAACCAAAGACGTGCCAGATAACACTATCGTGGGTGGCAATCCCGCCAAAGTAATCAAGCACATCAAATAACGCCGTTATCGAAAAGGCGATGAACCGGAGACAGGACCTATACATGAACAAAATGGATATCCACCTCGAGAAAATTGATTGGGACAACTATCGCAAGGTCCTCAAATTAAGGGTCGCTAAGGAACAAAGAGATTTCGTCGCGAGCAATGACACAAGCTTAATCCACGCCTTCCT
>JAFVCC010000033.1 GCA_017479485.1 Bacilli bacterium | reverse complement strand
GAGGAACTGGTTGGAATCAATCTCTTTGGCTTCGGCAAAACCGCGAAAATCAAAGCCAGTGGCATGATCGTTTCCCCAGAAGACGTCCTCATCGATGTTATTAATGCAAAGCTCATCGCCGCTGGACTTGAAGCGCTGCCTTATACGCGCAGGACTCTTTATACCGTGGCCAAAGTCACCGCGAAGGAAGAACATCCCTTAGACGAAAAAAGCAGCATCCTAACCCTAGACCTTGGCGATAAGACGCTTTCCACGGTCACCCGTTACCAGAACGTGGAAGTGGGTTCCCGTATCGTCGTTGCGGAAGACGGCTGCATCAAATTCGATGGCCGCCCCTTCGAGAAGAAGGTCGTGAAGAACATTCCGATCGACTGCGAAGTCTGCTGCGCCGCGGATCTCCGCGTCGGCGAGGAATACAAAGAAGCATTCCTCGTGGACAAAAAAGAGGGCTCCGATTTCTTCCTCGATTAAGAATTTCCATAAGAAAAACCGGCGGGCAACCGCCTTTTTTCTTGCGTGAGTAAAAAGATGAAAATTTTTCCATATCCAGCCTAGAAAGTTTCATTCCTTGATTTTGCAATGATGGCAGCCCAAAGTCGAAACGCCAATGTAAGCCCTATCATTTTAAAAAATTGTGGAAAAATAAGTGGCTGTTTATCGGAGTGTTAAGAAAATTTTTCATATTCGTGTTGAAAAAGTTTTCATTCCTGCTCGCGCGTCCCTATAATGCGTGTGCAGTCGAAAGGAGGAACAGTATGCAAAATCTAAAGGACCGCGTCACCATCTATCAAGTCGCCCAAGCAGCCGGCGTCTCCCTAGCGACCGTTTCACGCGTCATCAACAACTCAGATTCCGTCACTCCCGCTACGCGAAAGAAAGTGCAGGACACCATCAACGCCCTTGGATATAAGCCAAGTGGCCTCGCCCAAGCACTAGCCACCAACCGCTCCACCAATATCGGCGTCATCATCCCGAGCGCGAACTACGTCTATATCGCCAACATGCTTTCGGGCATTACGGAAGTGGCGAAGGAGAAGAACTACCAGTTGACGCTTTTCACGACCTCCCATTCCCGCGATGAAGCGCTCAACACCATTGAGAAGGTCATCACCGCCCACGTCGACGGCACGATCATCTTCGACGACCAACTCTCGCAGGACGACGTCGACAAAATCACCTCCTACAACGTTCCTTCCGTCGTCATCGATAACAAGATTCGCGGCGACCGCGCGTGCGACATTCGTTTCAGCTACGATTCCGCGTTAGAGGAGCTCATCAAAGGCTATTACAGCGAAGGAAACGAAAACCCGATGGCCTTCCTCCATGTCCATAATGCTGGTCGTTTGCTAGGCCGCTGCGAAAAGATCTTCATCAAAACCCATGAAGAGCTCGGCAAAGACTACCGCATCGTCAATACCCGCGACTCTTACACCCAAACCTACGCGCAGTTCCTGGAATACTTCAAGGATCCGAGCAATCAAAGAGGATATTACATTTGCTATCGCGACTCGATTGCCGCCGCCGTGCTTAATGCCGCGACGGATTCGGGCATCCAAGTTCCAGAGCAAGTCGAGATACTCTCCCTCGTCGGCACGAAATATTCCTACATCGTCCGTCCCTCTCTTACCGCCATGCACATCGATATGCATGAAGTAGGGAAGCGCGCGATGTATATGCTGACGGACCTGCTTAACCAAGAACTCGTCGATAAGACGGCGCGCATCGAAGCCCGTTACGTCAAAGGGCAGTCCACCAAGCGTTAAAACGGCTCAAAACGAAAATAACCGCGGATTTGCATCGAATTCCGCGGTTTTTCGATATTCGAGAAAAGGAATCTAGGGAAACAACGTTTACACATTTCCTACTATGCGGACATACATCGGATTCATCGGTACGACCCATAGGACACAAAACGAAATCATTTTTAGCAGTCTATACTTGACAGTGCTAAAGAAAGACCTAAGATTATCTACGACAAAGGAGCAAAAACCATGATCAAACCACTCAATGACAACATCCTCTTGGAAAAACTACCTTCCGAGAAGAAAGTGGGCTCTATCATTCTCACCAAAGAAGAAAAAGCGGGCAATGTCGCGACCATCGTCGCCGTTGGCCCAGGTAAGACCCTCGAATCCGGCAAGTTCGTCCCAACCACCCTTAAGGAAGGACAGCGCGCCATCTACCGCGAATATAGCGGCACCGATTACGAGGAAGACGGACATAAATATATCCTTATTAAAGAAGAGGATATCCTCGCCGTCATCGAATAAGAAAAGAGGTAATTAACAATGGCAAAAGAAATCAAACTCGGCAAATCCGCCCGCGATGAAATGATCGCTGGCGTCGACACTCTTGCCGATACCGTCAAATTGACCCTCGGCCCGAAAGGCCGCAACGTCGTTCTCGATAAGGGATATGGTTCTCCGCTGATCACCAACGATGGCGTTACCATCGCCCGCGAGATCGAACTTCCGAACAACTTCCAAAACATGGGCGCTAAGCTCGTCTATGAAGTCGCGAACAAGACCAATGATGCTGCAGGCGATGGCACCACGACCGCGACCTTGCTCGCCCAGGCGATGATCCACCGTGGCTTCGCCTATGTGGAAAAAGGCGCCAACCCCGTCTTCGTCCGTGCCGGTATGGAAAAAGCCGGTAAGGCTGTCGCGGATGAACTTCTCAAGATCTCTCGTCCGATCGATACCAATGCGGATATCGAATCCGTCGCGACCATCTCTTCCGGTGACCCAAGCATTGGCAAACTCATCGCGGAAGCCATGGAAAAAGTCGGCAAGAATGGCGTCATTTCGGTCGATGATTCCAAAGGCATCGATGACGAACTCGCCATTACCCAAGGCCTTGAATTCGATAAAGGCTATATCTCCCCGTACATGGTTTCCGACCGCGAGAAGATGATCGCCGAACTCGAGGATGCCCTCGTCTTGGTCACCGATCAAAAGATTTCCAACCTCAACGAATTCGTGCCGCTGCTTCAAGCCGTTGTCGATAGCCATAAGCCGCTTCTAATCATTGCAGATGACCTCGATGCCGATGTGACTTCCACCCTTGTCGTCAATAAGCTCCGTGGCACCTTCAACGTCGTCGCGGTTAAGGCTCCGGAATTCGGTGATGCACAGAAGGCCGCCCTTCAAGACATCGCCATCACTACCGGCGCGAACTTCATCTCCAAAGACCTCGGCATGGAACTTAAGGACGTGACCATCGAAGATTTGGGCAAAGTCCGCCGTGCGACCATCCGCAAAGACAAGACCACCCTCGTCGGTGGCGAAGGGGATAAGGAAGCCATCGCTGCGCGCATCAAAGAATTGGAGCAGCAGCGCGAAGCCTCTACCTCAGAATATGATAAGAAGAACCTCTCCAAGCGCATCGCGAAGCTTGGCGATGGCGTGGCCGTCCTCAAAGTCGGTGCCCTCACCGAAGCGCAGCTCAAGGAGAAGAAACTCCGCATCGAAGACGCCCTCAACGCGACCAAAGCCGCCGTTGCAGAAGACATCGTCGTCGGTGGCGGTGCGGCCCTAGCCGAAGTCTACAAGGCTCTTAAGGGACACCTCAAAGACGAGAATGCCGATGTCCAAAAGGGCATCGAAGCGGTGCTTGAATCGCTCCATGAGCCGCTCCGTCAAATCGCTGAAAACGCGGGCTATGAGGCGGATGAAATCGTCTTGAAGCAAAAAGAAGCCAAGACCAACATCGGCTTCAACGCCAAGTGCGGCGAATGGGTCAATATGTTCGATGCGGGCATCGTCGATCCGACGAAGGTTACCCGCAGCGCGATCCTTAACGCCTCCTCCATCGCGGCCTTGTTCGTCACGACCGAAGCTGCCGTGAGCGAGATTAAGGAACCGAAACCCGCTGCACCCGCGATGCCGGCGGATATGTATTAATCCTCATCATCGCAAAGCAAAAACCATGGCTCGTCATTGGGCCATGGTTTTTTGATGCTGCAATTGATGAAGGGCTTCGATTCTTTAAAGAAGCTTAGTAACGGCTTCTTCCACGAGGCCCATGTCGCAGGTTGGCTCGAAGCGGGCGACGACATTCCCTTCGCGGTCGATGAGGAACTTGGTGAAATTCCATTTGATCTCAGGGTTATGCTCGTAGTCGGGATCGATGCTTGGAAGGAAGTTGCGGAGCACGTCGGCAAGTTTCCCTTCGCCAAAGCCTTCGAAGGCTTTTTGCGATTTCAAATAGGCGTAAAGAGGCAATGCTGTGGGGCCGTTGACATCAGACTTTTTCATCCGCGGGAAGGAGGTTCCATAGTTGAGCGAGCAGAACTCGTGAATTTCTTCATCGCTACCGGGAGTTTGTGCCCCAAACTGGTTGCAGGGGATGTCTATGATTTCAAATCCTTGGTCCTTGTATTTGCGATACATCGCTTCAAGGGGCTCATATTGGGGCGTGAAGCCACATCCGGTCGCAGTGTTGACTACAAGAATGGCTTTCCCCTTGAATTGGCTTAGCGGTAACGCTTTGCCATCGGTGGTCGGCACGTCGTAATCGTAGAAGGTTCTCATAGGGGCTCCTTTTAAAAACAGTAGGGGTTTTGCGGCGATTTATTTCTTTTTGGGGAGCAATGTATCTAATTCATCCGGGTTGCAGTTGATGATGCGGTCCATCGGGAAATCGACCTTATTGAGCAATGCAATGCTGCGACGGAAGCCACCGATTAATTCACAATAATGGGCATCGGTCCCAAGGCTGATGCGGTTGCCGTTTTCTTTCGCGAGGCGAAGCCAGTATTCTAGACGTTCTACCGCACCAGGTTCCTTGCGGGCCAAAGTGCCTTCGTTGACTTCGAGGTAGATGTTCTTCTCTTTCGCGAGGACCACCATCTTCTGGAAGAATTCCTTGATGTCCTCGTGCATCTCGCTGCCATAACGGCAGTTATCAATCTTATGAAGCTCGCGTTCGATGTGGGCGAATGCGTTGAATTTTTCTGAGCCTGCTTCGAAATATTCAAAGAGGCGGTCCAAAGAAGTCGCGCGGCGGTCTAAGAACCAACTATGGGTTCCAAGTAGGCGCCAATGGAGTTTTTCCCGCAGCCTCTTTTCTTTATATAACTCGTGGTTGATATTGAATTCGGCTCCACCGATCACCTTCACGCCGAACCTATTGGGGTTGGCCCACTCTTCGATGTAGACCATGTAGTTGACTTCGTTCTTGCGATGAAGTTCAGAACCATCGTTGTAGTAATGGTCGGTGATGGCAATGTAGTCCATGCCGTGGTCTTTGGCTTCCCGGATGCATTCTTGCAGCGTGGAGTAGGCGTGAATGGAAGCGAGGGTGTGGATATGAAGATCCGCGATAATGTCTTTTTGTTCAATCATGCCCATATCATAGAGAGAAAACTTCTTCTTTAAAAGAAGAGAGCCAAATACAAGTGGAATTTCCGTCCTATGAAAGGCGAAGATTAATGGTAGGGGAAGTCTCCAATGGTCAATTTAAAACAAAGGAAATCATCGGCTGAAGAAGTGATTCGCAGTAAATAGAAACGGTGCAAAAATCCTCGCAAAAGGGCGATTATTTTCAAATTTAACGGTAGAAACATCATGCGCTTAATTGGGTAATATATGTCCCTTTTCCTAAGGCGGTAGCAGAGAAATCAATAGGACATTTCGCGTCCGTGCGCGATAATTTCTTTAGTTTATGAAACGCTTCTTACCTTTGGCCTTATCCTTGCTTCTTGCGGGCTGCGTCGCTCCTTCTTCTGGGGCTTCCTCTTCTTTAACACCGGTACAACCTTCTTCGGATGCGGCTGTATCGAGCTCCTCGCCCTCCTCATCGGAGCAATCAAGTTCTTTGCCTGCATCCTCTTCTTCATCACCCGAGTCCTCGGCATCATCTTCCGAAAGCAGTTCAAGCTCTCCTACCGAAGAAAAGAAGATTTCTCTTTATAACGCTTCTTCGCATCTATTTATTTCTAATGCAGACGCTCGGACCAACCCGTTCTTAAAGACGTACCGTCACAAAGACCATGAGGATGTTCCTTACGTGGACCTCGACGAGTTCCACCATGTTCGTCGTCTCCTCGATCCGACGCTTTCTCACCATAATCTTATTCCGCTAGGCGAAGGTCGTTATGACCTAACCTCTTCCTTTGGCGGCCATTGTTTCTTTGATGCAAACAATCAAACGGTAGAAATTGCCGACGCGGATCTTTTCTGCACTGAGGTAAGCGAAGGAAAAACGGGTTTGTTCGCGGACCCTTGTTACGGTTACAAATACCTTATCGGGTCTGATAAGACGAAGTTTCTCACTAAAGGCGGCAAAACCACATACCGCCTCAGCGACTATCGCATGGATATGGTAGAGCAAGACGGCCATCTCTATCTTCCCTTCTCTTTAGCGTCCCACCTTTTGGTCAATCCAATGTATGGCGCTTTAGCCTATAACGGCAAAGATTTCTATAACTCGAGCCTCATCGGACAAACCGCCAATGTCATCCGCGCCTATTCCAACTCT
>JAFVCC010000032.1 GCA_017479485.1 Bacilli bacterium | reverse complement strand
GACGCTGCCTTCTATTGCCGCCTTAGCCATCTTTAAAACCTTCTGTGCCTTAATCGACGACAATCTTTCCTCGCTTCAAGGGGCTTTCGTCCATCTTTCTGCTTCTATGCGCCGTCTGCGCTTGATCTTAGAAGGCGGAAAAGCTCACCTCAGCCAAAAGAACAAGAAACGCCTCCTCGACGCAGGAATCAAAGCCGATATCCAAGAAGAAGACGAAGTGGCCTACTTTACCTGTCTTTTGCAGACAAAGGAGGGAAAAGCATGAGCCTATTTCTCGAATTAAGCGAACTTTTGCGGGGATTTTATGCTCTTTGGGCGTTATTGCTTTGTCTGCTTTCCCTCGCGGATATCATCCTTTCTTTAACGAAGCGGAAGTACCTTCTTGCAGGGTTAAGCCTCGTCGTCTTTGTCATGATCTATATCTTCTTCCAGGTGGTCTTCGACTATTCCTTGCGCGAGAAGCGCGGCGGCTATTCCCCCTTGAGCGAGGCGATGGTTTCTTGGCCCTGGGTTTCTTGGCTCCTCTCCTTCATCATCTTGACGCTGCTTTCATTCATCCTCTTCGCCCGAAACATTTATTACCAACGCCGCGACGTCAGCGTCAACTCGATCAAAACCTACCTCGACCAAGTGGATTTTGGCATCTGCTGGTATAAAGATAGCGGCCGCGTCGTCTTCTCCAACATCGCCATGAACGAGCTTTGCCTTGCGCTGACGGGTTCGCCGCTTCTTCATGGGGGAAGTTTACGTGAGGCCATTAAGGAAGAGATGATGGATATTGGGGAGAAGAAGTGGCGCTTCCATATCCGCGACATCAGCCTCAAAGGAGAGAAGATGAGCGAAATCATCGCTACCGACGTCACCAGCGAATACCAAAAGACCCTCATTTTGGAAAAGGGGAAACGGGAATTGACCCGCGTGAAGAAAGAATTGCAGGATTATTACCTTAGCATCGACGCGACCGTCGCTCACCAAGAGATCCTCCAAGCCAAGATGAACATCCATGACGAAATGAATCGCCTCATGCTTTCTTCCCTCGCTCTAGACCACGAGAACGAGGAAGAACTCGAACGCATCTTGCGCCTATGGGAAGAAAACGCCTCCCTCTTATCCAAGGAAGCGGAACGGGAAAAAGCGGGGACATTGCTTCGCCATATCGAAGAACTCGCCCAAGGGCTAAAGATTGAATTAACTTGGGACAAGTCGTCTTTTGAGGCTTTGAATATCGAGCAACGCCGAGTGTTTCTTCTCGCCGCGCAAGAAGCTTTGACCAATGCGGCCAAGCACGGCCACGCTACCGCGATGAAAGTAGAGGTACTCAAAGAGGAAAATGGGCTCGAATGTCGCTTCAAAAACAATGGTAACCCCTCTCCCAAAGAAGTCCATTTCACCGGTGGGTTAGCCAATCTTGAAGAAGTATGTCATCTCTCGGGGGCGAGCCTATGCGCGAGTGGGGGAGAGGAATTCGTGCTTTCGCTTCATTTTCCGTCGCGAAATAATTCCAACGGAGGATGCGCTCCCGCGTAGCGGGCATTAAGATAAACAAGAAGATATGAAGTACCGCGTATTGATCGTCGAAGACCAAACCATACCCTCGGAACTCTTCCGCATCTATATCGAATCCAGCGAAGAATTCGAATATGCCTTTTCTCTTTCTAATGCCTCCACGGCTCTTTCCTATTGTGAGCATAATCACATCGACCTCATTCTGATGGATGTGATGACCGACCTTGGCCACAGCGGACTTCTCGCCGCGGAAGAGATCAAGAAAGCCTTCCCAGAGATTAAAATCATCATCGTCACCTCAATCCCCGAGTATTCTTGGCTCGACCGCTCGCGCAAAATCGGCGTCGATTCCTTCTGGTATAAAGACGGCGAAAAGAAAAGCCTCATCGACATCATGTCTTTAACGATGAAGGGCGAGCATATCTATCCCGACCAAACCCCAATCGTCCGTATCGGCGAAGCGACGAGCCGCGATTTCACCACCCGCGAGCTCGATGTCTTAAAGGAATTAACCACCGGGGACACCAACGCCGAAATCGCGAAAACACTCTGCATCTCCGTCCCTACCGTCAAAAGCCACATCCAGCACCTGATGGAGAAGACCGGTTTTAAGACACGCACCCAGCTCGTCTCCGAAGCGCGGGGACTGGGCATTGTCATCAAAGACAAGTAGCCTTTCTTATTTAAGAAAAGGACGCAATATCATACCTTTGGCTGATGCCAGAGTTTTGCTTCGCCCATAAAATGGCGATGAAAGCGAAGGGAAAATCGTTGGTATTTCCTTTCTTCATAGGGTGTAACCTCCCTTTCCTTTACCCACATCATCATTTCCCGCAGTACCTGCGATAGCCGTTAAAACTCAAGAAAGGAATGCTCATCAGGGGCTATTGATGAGATCACGAATCGGAACATGAAGAAAAGAAACTACTTGCTCCTCTTATCCGGCGCGCTCGCACTAGGTCTTGCCTCATGCGGTAATGCTGGCGGCGTCACCGGAGATAGCTTAAGCGTCTCCTCGGGCGATCCCGAAGCCAAGTACCAAGTTAGCGAGACCTATTGGAACGCCAACATCACCCAAGGTGGCTTCTTCGGAGCCAACCATAACCTCACGATGAACGCGTCGATCGAATCCGCCGACGGAGCGATTCGCCGCGCGAACATCGCGAATGCGAATGGCAGCCTTCACATGGTCTTCCAAGGCACAGAAGAAACCTACCTCGAGCTGCTCGAAGACCATTCTTATAACGTCTACATGCTCGAAAATGGCAAGTGGGGCAAAGAAAACTTACCCGCGACCTTCTTAGCCACCCTTACCCCGATGCTACAGTCTTTCATCCCGCCGTGGTCTTATGCGGACTTTACCTACAACGCCTCGACCCATGCCTATGAGAAAGCTTCGGGCGAAGTAACATTTGCTGGTTTAGAAGGCTCCGCGGAGAACATCGCCTTCCGCTTTGAGGATAGCAAACTGCTCTCGTTGAATTTCAAGTTCGCCGTCGAAGGAGAAACGTCAGACTTCTCCCTCTCCGTGGCGAATTGGGGCTCGACGACCATCACTTTCCCGAAAGTCGATGAACCGACATCTTCCACCAGCGATCCCTCGGGCGGTGGTTCCTCGGCCTCAAATCCCGGTACCTCGGGCACCAGCGACACCACCCCAGTAACCGGTGCGACGATTAGTCTCTCCGAAGATGAATTTACGATGATGATCTATCAGAACCACCAGATCACCGCGACCATCTCCCCCGAAGATTCGGGCGAGACGATCAGTTGGTCCAGCTCTTCCGAGATCGCCCTCATCGAGGGGCAAAATCGGAATGGCGGGCGCACCGTCAACATCAAAGCCGAAGGCATCGGCACCGCGGTCATCACCGCAAGCCTTCCTAACGGCGCGAGTGCTTCCTGCACCATCACGATCATTAATGACCCCTCGATTGTCATCCCACCGCAGAGCATGACGATTTCTCAGGAGACGTTATCGATGAACGTGGGTGAAATAACCGAACTCTCCGTTACCGTCTTGCCTCAGGACGCGACCTACAATCAAATCATTTGGACCGTAGACCGCAAAGGCGTGGTCGATGTCGCCCGCGATGACACCGACATGACCAAAGCCACCATCACCGCGGTTGGCTCTGGAACTGCGGTCATCGAAGCAATCCTTTCGAACACGATCGAAGCTCGCTGCACCGTCACCGTCTCCGGCGGCGGCACTCCGACTGTCGAAGTAACCTCCATCGCGCTTTCTCAGAAGTCACTTTCCATGAACGTCAATGACACGGCGGAACTCACCGCGACCATCATGCCGAAGAACGCGACCATAAAAGAAGTGACCTGGTCTGCCGAAGGCGACGCGATTCGAATCGCCCAGGATAAGCAGAACCCGAACAAGGTCTTCATCGCTGCTGTTAAATCGGGCCAAGCTACGGTCACGGCCACTGCGGGCAAAATCACCGCAAGCTGCTCCATCGCAGTCGCCTCGAGCGTTATCACCCCGACAAGCATCACCTTTGGTGAGCAACAAATCACCCATGAAGTGGGTGCCTCGGGCATGCTTATGGCCCGCGTGCTTCCTGCCAATGCGAGTGGCTATACGATTCATTGGGACGTCCAAGGCTCTGCCATTACTGGGCGCGCTGACGAGGCCGACCAAAATCTCTTTACCTTCACGGCCGTTGAGGTTGGCGAAGCGGTGGTCATCGCCTCTATCGGTGCCGAGCTCCGCGCGACCTGCCGCATCATTGTTACTCCTGTCGGAGGCGGTGAAGGCGGCGATCCCCATGGTGTCGATCCGACGAGCATTAGACTGGATCGAGAACGATTTGTCTGTAGCGTCGGTGACTCGGGTACGATCACGGCCAGCGTGGAACCTATCGATGCGTCCGGATATACGATCAACTGGATGGTCCAAGGCTCTGCCATTATGGGGCGCGCCGACGAGGCCAACCAAAAAGTCTTCAACTATACGGCCGTCGAGGCAGGTGAAGTGACCATCATTGCCTCCATCGGTGCCAGGCTTCGCGCCGTCTGCACCATCACCGTCAATCCCGCTCAAGGCGGCGAAGGCGGAGGTGGAACCGTAACGCCTACTGCTATTCTCCTTAGCCCGGAACGCCTCTCCTTAAGAGTTGGCCAAATGGAAACCGTTCGCGTGTCCTTCTTACCCGCCGGTGCGACGGCACAGGTCCGTTGGCAAGCCGAAGGGGACGGCATTGAAATCGTCGAAGACGAAGCGAACTCGAATACGATTATGGTCGAGGCGCGACAGCCCGGTACGTACATGATCATGGCAATGTCCGGCAATGGCCTCGTGGCGACCTGTTCTGTTGAAGTGGCGGAATAAGAGAATCACAGAAATCTACCGCAGAACCGCCTCCAATTTGGGGTGGTCCTGCGGTTTTCTCTTATGCCTAAGGGCGAGAAAAACGTTGCCTATGGCAAGTTTTCTTTCCTCTTTT
>JAFVCC010000031.1 GCA_017479485.1 Bacilli bacterium | reverse complement strand
TTGCTCGTCGTGATTCAGACTTCTCCGGAGATTTCTTTCCTCTCCGAGGCCACGGGCATCGAGGAACGGGAGATTTATCGTTACTTCGATAGCATCTCTTCTTTCGTGCGAATAGAAAATGGCCACGTCCGCGCCCGCCATAAATCCGTTACCGATTGGCTTGCGACGCCCAAGCAATGCCCGAGTTGCTTCCTCATTTCCCATAAAGACGGCTATCTTCTTCTTTACGATTACATTACCAAGGTAAGAAGCGCGGGCAGGGGATGGAAAAAGAATTATTACGTTATCCGCGAGTTTACGCGGTGCTTGCGGCACCTTGGAAAAGACCAAGAGCTTGCGGATTTGCTTCAAGATAGCCAATATCTGCTCGCGGGACTAAAGTCTACATTTTGCAACCTCTATGAGGGGCTTGAAGAATATATGTTAAGCCTCGCCTATCTTTATGATGTCGATGAGGACTATTGCTTTGATGTATACGATTCCGAATGTTTTGCCAACATTTTGGGCACCTATCGCATGGCCATTTATAACGCAGGCTATTATCTGGACTTGCGCGCCTGTGGCTTTGAAGATTATCTCTCGGAAAAAAGCGGTGCGCAGATCGGGGACAATATTGACTATGAAATCGGTGTCATCCATTTCTTCTATATCTCGCTCTTGTTCCAGAAGGCGGCCCACCGCATCGATACCTTAATTAAGAAGCACCCCTTAGAAACCCTCGACCTTGACTCGCGCAGCGAAGTGGAGCGCATGATGCTTTTGAGCTACCGTAAAGCCGCGTTATTTCATGAGATGGAAGAGATTGCTCCAATGGCAATTTCTGATGCACGGTCCTCGCAAAATGCATTTGAAGAGTCCTTGGATTACCTTACGATGTCGAAGGTTTATTGCCGTCAGCTTCGCAAGGAAGATAGCTTCAAAGCCGCCGAGGAAGCGGTGCGAATCCTCAAGGAAAAAGTAGAAGAGGAAAAAGATGAACAGAATTCCCAGATGGGGGACCATCTCTTCCTTTGCGAAGATTATCGCGTCTATGCCGACGCAGCCATTTGGCATGAGGAATTTAACCGGGCGGAAGACCTTTTGCAGAAAGCCCAAGCAATCTACACCCTCTACCATAAGGTGGACCGTTATTACCCGCGCTTCCTTTATACTTCTCTCTTCCTTGAGATTGCGCGCGACGGCAAAAAGGAACGAATCGAAGAACTTTGCGCAAACCTTGATGAAGTCCTTCAATCCAGCAAGGACGATTATGACAAAGCCCAGTATCAATTCCTTCTCGCCCTCGATGCCTATCTCAGCAGCAAAAACGATCCTTCTCGATTAAGCGAAGTCGAAGGGCATCTTGCTAAAGCGATGAAGCTCAATCGCTCGTTGAATGTTCCTCTCGAGCTCCAGGAAAACCAGTGCCTATATAATTTGCTGTGCTTAGCTCGCGGCGAGATGATGCGGTTTAATGACACCTATAATGAACATACCGACAAATGGATTGCTTACGTGAAAGAGAAAATCCAGCAGTGGAGGGAAAAACGATGAACGAACGCATCTCGAATTTCTTGTTTGATATTTATGACCAAGGGAAGGCTATTTTAGAAGGCGTGTCGGGCGAAGCGGTTTGCCATAAAAGCGCGAACGACTTGCTTACTAAGGCTGACCTTGCTTTAAACGATTTCTTTACCCATGCGATCCAAACCGCTTTCCCCAAAGCCAAAATCATCGCCGAAGAAAGCGAAAACGGAACTCTTGGCGATGAGCTTACTTTTGTGGTGGATCCCTTAGATGGAACCTGCAATTTCTCTCGCGGCGTCAAATTACACGGCATCCAAATTGCCGTCATGGAGAACAAGGAATGCGTTGCTTCGCTTGTAGGTTTACCGCGCCTCGACTTGGTGTATTACGCGGAGAAAGGCAAGGGATGTTACCGCAATGGCGAGCGCATCCGCATCGATGCGAACATCTCCCATGAAGATGGCATCCTTTCCTTAAGCGATTTCTACCACGATGAGGACGATATTGAATTCGACGATCAATTCAAACTTGTCGCCGCGCTTCAAGGCGACTTCCTAAAGACCCGTCTATTTGGGGCGGCCTGCTATGACTTTGCCGCTCTCGCGGAAGGTCAGTCCCAAGCGTATCTATGTTATTACCGTCATATCTGGGATATCGCGCCAGGACTTCTCATCGCGAAAGAAGCGGGGGGTGTCTATGCTCGACTCAATGGAAGCGAATACCATTATGGCGATGAATCGATCGTCGTCGCGAATAACGAAGAGACCTTGAACCTCGTTTTAACGAAGGCCAAGCCCTTCCTCCGCGGGGCATAAGAATGAATCTATCGCAGACCAAACAGATTGTCCTTTTATCTTATGGAGCCTTTTTGATATTCCTTTCGTTCATTACGTTCCTCGCTTATGTCTCGGATAAGCAGAAGGCCAAAAGCGGAAATTACCGCACGAAAGAGAAAACGCTTTTGCTCCTTTCTTTCCTTGGCGGCGCGTTCGGCGGCTACCCAGCGATGCTCCTATTTCGTCACAAGACCAAGGGCGAACATTGGTACTTCACATTCGTCAACATCCTCGCCATCTTGCTCCATATTGTCGCCATATTGGTCATCCTTTTCGTCGCCCCGTTCTAAGGACGGACGAAAACATATTTGCCAAGTAAAAGTAAATTAATTGCAAAATATTTAGACGCATGAATTTGCTTTCATAGTTTCAAAAATATCGGGGTTTTGCGTGGCTTTTTTGATATTTTGCAGGGCTTTTACTAGGACATGAAAAGTTAGGTATTATTAACAGTTTTTGATATATCAAAAAATGCTAGCGCACACATACGCGTAACCCTAAAATTACTCACGTAAAGCCACAACAAGTGGCACGGAGGTTTACGCATGGCAATCAAAGCCGAAGTGGTGCAGGGCGTCAAAGAAATTTGCGATTCTTACGCGAACGAACCCTCACCGTTGATGATGATCCTCTCCACCGTCCAGAAGAAATATGGCTACATTCCTCTGGAAGTGCAGCAGATCATCTCCGAAAAAACGGGCATTCCCGTTGCCGAGATTTATGGGGTAGTCACCTTCTATTCCTTCTTCTCGCTCAAACCCAAGGGCAAATATGTCTTGGGCATTTGCTTAGGTACCGCTTGCTACGTCAAGGGGTCCCAACAAGTCGTCGACAAGTTCTCTTCTCTCCTCGGTATCGAGCCGGGCGAGACCACCAAAGACGGCCTCTTCACGATTGAGGCTATCCGCTGCATCGGCGCCTGCGCTCTTGCGCCGGCCATGTCGGTCAACGGCAAGGTCTATCCGAAGGTCACTCCTGACCAGGTTGGCAAGATCATCGACGAATATCGTGCATTGGAGGCTTAATCAGTAATGGAAAAGATCATTTCCACCTCTTGTTTAGACAAGAACATCGGAGAATGTACCGAATCCCTTAAGGCCAAGCTCGAAGGCAAAGACGGCAAGCGCGCCGTCGTCGTCTGCGGCGGCACCGGCTGCATCGCGAACAACTCGATGGATATCGAGGAAGAGCTTCGCAAGGAAATCGCGGCCCATGGCCTGCAAGACCGCGTGTCCATCAACCACGTCGGCTGCTTCGGCTTTTGCTCCCAGGGTCCCTTTGTGAAAATCTTCCCCGAAGACACCCTCTATCGCGCCGTGAAGGTCAGCGACGTCAAAGCCATTGTCGAAAAAGATCTTATGGGCGGCGAGATTTGCGAGAATCTCCTCTATGTCGACCCGACCACCAAAGAAAAGGTTCAGCGTCAGGACGACATCAACTTCTACAAAAAACAAATCCGTATCGCGCTTCATGGCTGCTCGCTCATCAACCCGGATCTTCTTGAAGAAGCTCTTGGCTATGACGGCTTCAAAGGCCTCAAGCGTGCGTTGACCACCATGACCCCGCAGGAGGTCATCGACGAAGTCCTCGCCTCGGGCATCCGTGGCCGTGGCGGCGGTGGATTCCCCACCGGCCGCAAATGGCGGTTCGCCGCCAACATCAAAGCCGACCAGAAATACGTGGTCTGCAACGGTGACGAAGGCGACCCCGGCGCGTTCATGGACCGCTCCATCCTCGAGGGCAACCCCTTTGAGGTCATCGAAGGCATGATGATCGCTGGCTATGCGTTCGGCGCTTCTGAAGGCTACTTCTATGTCCGTGCGGAATATCCGATTGCCGTCGCCCGTTTGCAGCGCGCGATCGAAGACATGGAAAAGGTTGGTCTCCTTGGCGACAACATCCTCGGCACCGATTTCTCCTTCCGTGCTCATATCCGTCTCGGCGCTGGCGCGTTCGTCTGCGGCGAAGAAACGGCTCTACTCAACTCCATTGAAGGCAAGCGTGGCATGCCGCGTCCGCGTCCCCCGTTCCCGGCCATCAAGGGCCTCTGGGGCAAGCCGACCTGCGTCAACAACGTCGAAACCCTCGCTCAAATTCCCTTCATCCTCCGCGAAGGCGCGGCCAAGTTCGCCTCCATCGGTACCGAAGGATCCAAGGGCACCAAAGTCTTCGCCCTCGGCGGCAAAGTCAATAACGTCGGCCTCGTCGAAGTTCCGATGGGTACCACCCTCCGTGAACTCATCTATGACATCGGCGGCGGCATCCCGGGCGGCAAGAAATTCAAAGCCATCCAGACCGGCGGTCCTTCCGGCGGCTGCTTGACCGAGAAAGACCTCGATACCCCGATCGACTACGACACCCTCGTGGCTCGTGGCTCGATGATGGGCTCTGGCGGCGCGATCGTCATGGACGAGGATAACTGCGCCGTCGACGTCGCTCACTTCTATATGTCCTTTATCTGCGACGAATCCTGCGGTAAGTGCTCGCCCTGCCGCATCGGCACCAAGCGTCTCTATGAGATGCTCACCGATGTCACCCAGGGCAAAGGCACCGAGAAGACCCTCGATGACATGAAGGAACTCGCGACCGTCATTAAACAAGGCTCCCTCTGCGCCCTCGGCCAGACTGCGGCCAACCCGATTCTCTCCACGATGAACAACTTCCCCGAAGAGTATCGTGCCCACGTTGTGGACAAGAAGTGCCCCGCCCACGTCTGCAAGAAGTTGATGGCCTACATCATCGATCCTGTGAAGTGCGTTGGCTGCACCCTCTGCGCCCGCAACTGCCCGGTCAGCTGCATCAAGCCGACCGATATCCCCGCCAAGCCGATGATTCCGGGCAAGCCGATGCCGGGCAAATTCGCCCACGCCATCGACCAGAGCAAGTGCATCAAGTGCGGCTCTTGCTTATCCGGCTGCCGCTTCGGCGCCATTGAGAAGAAATAACGGAGGAGATCACCATGGAAAACGTCGAAATGATTGACATTAAGATTGAAGGCAAAATCTACTCCGTGCCGAAGAACCTTACCGTCCTCGAGGCGGCGCGTCTTTGCGGCTACAACATCCCCACCCTCTGCTACTGGAACCATGGGAAAAACTCCCTTGCTTCCTGCCGCGTTTGCTTGGTCGAAATCGCGACCGCTCGCGGTGGCAGGCTCTTCGCTTCCTGCGTCTATCCCGTCGCGGATTGCCCCGCGGACAAGGGATTTGAAATCAAAATCTCGAGCCCCATGGCCGTCAAAGCGCGTCGCGCCTCGGTCGAGCTCCTTCTCTCCAACCACTCCAAAGACTGCCAAACCTGCGTCAAAAACGGCCACTGCGAACTCCTCCATGTCGCTTCCGTCACCGGCGCTCGCGACAACGTCTTCGAGGGTGAACGTACCGCTACCACCTACGACGAATGCGCCCCTGGCATCATCCGCGATACTTCCAAGTGCATCCTCTGCGGCCGCTGCATCGAGCGCTGCAAGGAAGCCCAAGGCATCGGCATCCTCGGATTTGAAAAACGTGGTTTCAACACCATCGTTGGCCCGGCGCAGAACGCCTCCTTCGCCAAGGTTCCGTGCTTGCAGTGCGGCCAGTGCATCAACGTCTGCCCGACCGGCGCTTTAGCTGAACACCGCGAAATCGACCTCGTCGACAAGGCGATGGCTGAAGGCAAATACGTCGTCGTCCAGACCGCTCCGGCCGTCCGCGCGGCCATCGCGGAAGAATTCGGCCACAAGATCGGCGAACAAAACGGCACTGGCAGGATGGTCGCGGCGCTCCATCGCCTTGGCTTCTACCGCGTCTATGACACCAACTTCGGCGCCGACCTCACCATCATGGAAGAGGCCACCGAACTCCTCCACCGTATCAAAGGCGAAGGCGTGCTCCCGCAGATCACCTCTTGCTCCCCGGGCTGGATCAACTATATGGAATTCTTCTATAGCGATCTCATCCCCAACGTCTCCACCTGCAAATCGCCGCACGAAATGGAAGGCGCGATCATCAAGTCCTACATGGCGAAGGCCCATGGCCTCAAGCCGGAAGACATCTTCGTTGTCTCCATCATGCCGTGCACCGCGAAGAAGTATGAAGCCGACCGTAAGCAAAACGCCGCGGTCAATGGCCTCCCCGATGTCGACGCGGTCCTTACCACCCGTGAACTCGCGGTCATGATCAAGCGCGCCGGTATTCTCTGGGATGCCCTCCCTGAAGAAGAATTCGACCAAGACCTCCTTGGCCAATACACTGGCGCTGGCGCCATCTTCGGCGTTACCGGTGGTGTAATGGAAGCGGCCCTTCGTACCGCTTACCACGCCCTCACTGGCGAGGAATACGGACCCATCGAATTCCACGAAGTCCGTGGCCTTGAAGCCGTGAAGGAAGCTTCCTTCAATATCGCGGGCAAGGAAATCAAAGTCGCGGTCACCTCGGGCATGAAGAATGCCAAGGCGCTCCTCGATGATATCCGCGCGGGCAAGTCCGAATACGCCTTCATCGAAATCATGTGCTGCCCTGGCGGCTGCATCAATGGCGGTGGCCAACCCTTCGTCAAGCCGTCCATCCAGACCAACGAAGACCCCGATATCCTCGACACCTATCGTCAGAAGAGGGCCAAAGTCCTCTACGACATCGACAAGGGTCTCCCGGTCCGTCAGTCGCACAACAACCCCGACATCATCAAGCTCTATAAGGACTTCCTTGGTGAGCCTTGCTCTGAACTTGCCGAAGAGTTGTTACATACCACCTACGTCAAAGATCGTCCTTGCTACATCAAAGACGAAGACTAATTCGGTGAACATAAGGAGAGCTCCGAAATGGGGCTCTTCTTTTTATATTCATAGGGGTTTTGTGGGGGATTTTCAGATATTTATCGATTCAAATATCCAATAAATAAGTCGCATAATCGAAACAAAGAAACGTTTTTCGCTATACTTATGAAAAATAGGGGAGGACACACCCATGAAGCGTCGTTTGTCGATCTTTTTATCCCATTCGAGTAAGGACATCGAGAAAGTGCGGAAGATCCGCGATATCTTGGAGTTCCTCGAATTTCAGCCGTTGATGTTCCATCTATGCTGCCTCGATGACGATAACGATACGCTGGAAGACTTCATTAAAAGAGAAATCGACGCGCGCAACGTATTCGTCTATTGCAAGTCTTCCTATGCGGAATCTTCGCCCTGGGTAAGGAAAGAACTTGAGTATATCAAGACCAAGGAAAACGCTCGTTTTTACGAACTCGATATCGAGTTGCCATTCTATGAAACGATTCCCTCCGTCCTTTCCTTCTTAAGCGACCTTATTCGCTCGAATACGGTCTTCCTCTCCTGTGCACGAAGGGACACTGAACTATATCTCCAGATCGCGAATTTCTTGGAGAATAACGATTACCATGTCATCCGTTACAATGAAATCCGTCGCCAAGGCGAGGGCATGGCATTCATCGACCGCAAGAACAGCTTGGTCGAAGAAACGGTGAAGAATGGTTTCTTCTTACCCATCGTGACCTCCAATTACATTCAATCCCTCGCTTCGAGTGAGTTTGCTATGGCATCGGAGAGTGAAAATTTAGACCGGGTTATTCCGCTTTATATCAATTTCAAGAAAGACCATGCGATGCGTTATCTTGATCGCCATGCTGAATTGCCCCGTTACGTGGAACTAGAGACTTCTCCTGACCTTCTTTCCGAGAACGAGTTGAAGCGTATCTTATCCATCCTCTCTTCCAGCGAAAAGCAATAATCATCCCGTAGGGATACTACCTTTTTGCCCTTTGTTGGTTCATCATATGGATACTGCGAGGATTTCTTATGAGCGAATCAGCATTACTCGAAGTTAGGGACCTATATAAGTCCTTTTCCTTGAGCCGGAAGCAGCGTGCGCAGCGCCATCTTTCTAGCGACCGCCTCGTCGCCGTCAACGGCTTATCCTTATCTTTATATGAAGGAGAGATCTACGGACTTCTTGGTCCAAATGGAGCGGGCAAAACCACGACTCTACGCATGATTGCGACCCTTCTTTCCCCCGAGCGAGGCGAGATTCTCTATCGTGGAAATAGCATTGGCCAAAACGAACTGAGGAAAAAGATTGGATTCCTCACTTCCGAATTAAAACTCGATGACTTCTTTACCCCATCCTATACCTTCGATTATTTCTCCGCCCTTTATGGCATCGATAATGCGGAGCGTGACCGCCGCAAAGGCAATATCTTTGCCCGTTTTGGGGTGGACCGCTTTGCCGATACGCAGATTAAGAACTTATCGACCGGCATGAAGCAAAAAGTCTCTTTGGCTATTTCCATCGCCCATAATCCAGAAATCATCGTTTATGATGAGCCTACCAATGGCCTGGACATCATGGCCTCCCGCGACGTGGAGAATTTCTTGCTCGATTTAAAGAAGGAGGGCAAAGCGATTGTTATCTCTACTCACATTTTCTCCTTGGTAGAGAAGCTATGCGATACCGTTGGCATCATCCTCGATGGCTCGATGCGCCTAGAAGGGAAGATGAACGAGGTATGCGCGAACGCGAGCCTTGAACAAGTCTTCTTCGATCTTGTGGAGGGCCAAGAATGAAAAACGTATTTACCGTATTCAAGAAAGAGATGCGGCGGTATTTCACCGACCGCCGAATGCTGCTCTCTTTGTTCTTGCCTGGCGTGCTCATTTTCGTCGTTTATTCACTAATGGGTCGCGTCTTTTCTTCCGCTTTCACTCAAACTAGAGTCGAAAATACTTCCTATCACGTTGCCTATACAGAGAACTATGGTACCGAAGAAAAGCCACGCATCTTGATGAACTTCGACGCCTATCTAGCATCCTCTGATGAAGAAAAAACCAACTCCGTCGAATACTACCCTGTTTCTGCTACGGAAGTCGATGTGACCAAAGAAAAAGTCGCCTCAGGGCAATACGACCTCTTCATTGTGTTCTCCGATAATTTCGAGGTCGCGGTAAAGAGCTCCGCAGCAGGCACCAACACCAATTACATCAACCTTTTCTATAACGGCGAAAAGGCGGCCGGAACCAAAATCTATAACGTCATGTCTTCGATGGTGGACGTGGTTTATAAGAATTACCGCGTCAACGTAGACCCCACGGGACGCCCGATTACACCAAACTTAGGCAAATCCGATTATCAAGGAGCGATGGTGCTCTCGGTGATTGTGCCGATGCTTACGATGTCGCTACTCTTCTCCTCCGTAATGTCGATTACCCCTGACGCTGTTGCTGGAGAAAAGGAGCGCGGCACTCTCTCGGCGATGTTATTAACCCCAATTCGCCGTGGCGAGCTCGTCATGGGCAAGATACTTGCCTTGATGGTAACGGCGGCGTTAAGCGGCTTAACGAGCTTCTTAGGGCTACTCGGCGGTCTTCCCTCTTTGCTACAAGGCGTGAGTATTTCCTTCTCGATAGGAACGGTGGTGCTCCTTGGCGTGCTGATTGTGACGACGCTTTTGCTCTTCGTCACTTTGGGAACGGTTGTTTCCACCATTTCCAAAAGCGTCAAAGAGTGCTCCTCCTATATGGCTCCGTTAATGATTTTGGCGATGGCGGCAGCATTTTTACCTCTTGCCATCAAATCAGAGAATCTGGGGATGGCGCTAGTTCCGATGCTCAACATTTCTCTTTGCATGAATCAGCTCCTCATCACGGGTTCCATCGGCGTAGGGTTCGTCGCATTGACGATTGGATCAAACCTCGTTTTCACCGCGGGACTGATCTTCCTCATCACGCGCCTATTCAAGGTTGAACGAATCATGATTCTTTAATGAAGCGCGGAAATTTGGGATAATGCGAGCCATGTACAAACACCTGATTTTTGATCTTGACGGAACCCTCATCGATACGATTGAGGATATCCGTTTTTCCATTAATACTGCCCTTGCGGAATGCGGCTATGATTATGGCTTTGACCGTGAGGGAACGAAGGCCTTAATCGGCGATGGCGCGGATGCGTTGCTCCATCGGGCTTTGAAAGAAAAGGGTGAGGATTTGCAGGCGTTTTCTACCCTAAAACCTGTTTATCTAGAACTCTATCGAAAGCACAATTTAGATATTGCCGCGCCTTTCCCAGGCCTTAAAGAAACCCTGGCGGAATTAAAGGGAAAAGGCATCGATTTTTGCTGCGTCACCAATAAACCGGATCCCTTAGCCCACGCTGTCCTTGAGCTCCGTTATGGCAAAGGTTTCTTCTCGTGCGTCATCGGGGCAAGCGACGAATACCCCGTCAAGCCTCACCCCGCATCCACTTTAGCCTGCATCGAAAAGATGGATTACAAAAAGGAGGAGTGCCTCTATGTCGGCGACTCCCACGTGGATATCGCGACGGGCCATAACGCAGGACTTAAGGTCGCTCTTTGCTTATGGGGGTATGAAGTGAACTACGCATCCATTAAAGAAGACGCGGATTATCTCTTATCCGAACCCTCCGACCTTCGAAACATCTTGTAAGATGTTCCCTTCCCATGCGCGTGTGGTAAGATGTGCCCATGCGTGAAATCAAACTTTTTAATTCCTTAGGCAACAAACTGGAAACCTTCAAACCCATCAAAGAAGGGGAAGTATCTTTCTATGTCTGCGGCCCGACCGTTTATAACGATCCTCATATCGGCAATTTCCGTCCGGTTATCGTCTTCGATGCCTGGCGGAGGCTCTTTATGCGTCTTGGTTACAAGGTGACCTTCGTCTCCAACTATACCGACGTCGACGACAAGATCATCAAAAGGGCTAAAGAGCTCGGCATTACCGAAGCTGAATTAACGGAATCAGTCATCCGTTCCTTCTCGGGTCTAGTGGATGCGGTAGGTTCCCTCCAACCGGATATCACCCCGCGTCCCACCGTTTATATGAACGAGATGATTTCCTACATCGGCGACCTCGTGGATAACGGCACTGCCTATAAGGCCGATAACGGAGACGTCTATTTCAAAGTGGAATCAGTCGAAGGATATGGCGAACTTTCGGGTAATACCCCCGAAGCGTTGAACGCCGGTGCCCGCATCGAAGTCAAGGATGGCAAGAAATCGCCTCTAGATTTTGCATTGTGGAAAAAGACCGACGAAGGCATCAAGTGGAATACCCCTTGGAGCGAAGGACGCCCAGGCTGGCATACCGAATGCTGCGTCATGATCAACTCCATCTTTAAAGACCAAGATGGGCTCATTGATATCCATGGCGGTGGCTTCGACCTTAAGTTCCCACATCACGAGAACGAAATCGCCCAGTCTAAGGCTCATAACCATAACCATCTGGCCAATTACTGGATCCATAACGGCTTCATCAACATCGATAATGAGAAGATGTCAAAGTCGCTCGGGAACGTATTGCTCGCGAAAGACATCGTCGAACGTTATGGCGGCATGCCCTTCCGCCTTATGGTTTTGAACACCCATTACCGTGCGCCTCTTTCCTTCACGGATAAGACCATCGAGGAAGCCCAAGCCAATTACACTAAGGTTGCAACGGCCCTTAAGTCGGCTGAAATCAAAATGCAACTTCAAGGCACTGATCCGAGCAAGTGCCAAGGCGACGATGAAAATGAATTCTTCGATGCCCTCTGCGACGACCTCAATACTCCAAATGCCCTTAGCTGCCTCTACGCGGAAGTGAAATCGCTCAACCAATTGCTCCGTGTCCGCGAGATTGATTTTGCCTCCTTAGGGCTTTCCTATGGACGTATCCGTGACTATCTCGCGACCCTTGGCTTACGCATTGCCCCAATCGTACTTAACGAAGAAGACAAAGCCCTCTATAAGGCCTATAACGAAGCAAAGGCCAACAAGGATTTTGCTGCCGCGGATGAAATCCGCGCGAAGCTCATCGCGAAGGGAATTTTCTAAAGACCCTTCTTTGATTTCATAAAATAGTGGCGTTTTGCTGAAGAAAATAAGCAAAAATAGCCGATAAAAAGTTTTGCCCGGGAGGTATGTAAAAAGCAGTTATGGCCGACTATTATGTTTATGGTAGGAATACCATCCGGGAATGCCTGCGTTCCCATACGGCGCTTAAGCTTTTCACCCGCGCTCGCTTTCAAGGCGACGAGCTGGTCAAGGAAGCCTTTCGCCAAGGAATCGAAGTCCTTTACAAGGAAGATAAGGAACTCGACCGCCTCGCAGGCAAAGGAAATCACCAAGGATTCGTCTGTTTGGCCAAATCCCCTGAGCTTTTGACTTTGAAAACTCTCATCGACCGGGCGAAATCGAACGAGAACCCATTGCTGCTCATCCTCGATGGCATCGAAGATCCCGCGAACTTAGGCGCGATTTTACGAAGCTGTGACGCCTTTGGCGTCGATGGCGTGGTCATCAAGAATAGCGGCAACGTTACCTTGAACGCCACGGTTGCTAAAGTTTCCACGGGCGCGATTGCTTATGTTCCCGTCGCGGGAGTCAGCAACCTTTCGCAAGCTCTATCCGAGCTTAAGGACCATGGCTATTGGATCGTCGCTTCCGATGGCTCGGCGAAGCAAACTTATGACGAAGTGGACTATAAAGGACCCATCGGGCTCATCGTGGGCAGCGAAGGGTTTGGTATTTCTAAACTCGTCCTGCAACGCAGCGACTTCGTGGTGAAAATTCCGATGTATGGGCACGTTAATTCGCTTAACGCTTCCGTTGCAACCGGGGTACTCCTATCCCATATTGTGTTATCAAGAAAATAGCTTTTACCCCAAATTTCTATGCAAAATTTCGCTCAAATTTCCGATGAGGAGCTTTTGCTTTTCTATCGCAAAGGCGATGAATGCGCCTTAAAAGACTTAACGGAACGATACTTCCATATGCGGTTCTTTTGCTGCCGAAAGGCCGCGCCGGATCTGATGTACCGCCTCGATGATTGGACCATCAACGAAGTGTTCTTTCGCTCGTTCTTAAACGCGGTAAACGGATATGAATTTACGCGCGTGAAGTTCCTCACTTATTACACGCACGTCCTGCGCAACGAGATGATTCGCGAAGTCGAGCACCTTGATTCCCAAGGACAGTCGGTTCTTTCCCTCGATGAAGAACGGCTTGTATACGTCAACCATAATGAATCCTACACTTTGGCGGACATTATTTCTTCGGATGATTTTAAAGATGACCCTGCCGCTTTCTTGTCCTACGCCGAATCGCTGAAGTCGATCGATCGTCTTCCTAAAGGCATCAGCAAGGAGTCGGTGGAAATGGCTTCACGTATTGCTGATGGCGAATCCATCGATAGCGTGGCCGCTTATTTTGGCGTCTCTCGCTCCAATGCCCGTTATCAGGTCAGCAAATACCGTAAATGGGCGTTAAACACCCTAACTAAGACCTATGACCTCAATCGGAGAAGCCAAAAGAAGAAAGAAAAAATCCTTGGCAACCTCTTAACGGAGACAACCAAGGATAAAGTGGTGGATGCTTAGATTTTCTCGATTTCGGAGAAGTCGACGTCGACAGGAGTAGAACGTCCGAAGAAGACGGTTTCCACGCGGCAGGCGCCGGTTTCTTTGTCGATGGAGATGATCTTACCTTCGGTACCCTCAAGCGGGCCGTGGATGACGCGCACGGGATCACCGACGCTGTAACGTTCATACATCGCATCGTCGACCCAGCCCATTCTCTTCAAGACGGGTTCGATCTCTTCACGGGAAACCGGGGTCGGCATCTGTCCGCCGCCACCAGAACCCGCGATACCGGTGACGCCCGGAGTGTTACGGACGATGTACCAGGATTGGTGGGTCATGATCATTTCAACGAAGATGTAACCCGGATAGAGGTTGACCATCTTGGTCTTGCCGGTGGGAAGGCCATCCTTAAGGACGGGCTGTTCCTGTTCGGCGACGAGAATACGGAGGATGTAATCCTGCATATTCATCGACTGGATACGCTTCTTTAAGTTATCCGCGGTTTTGGATTCGTGTTGGGAATAGGTATTGATGATATACCATTGCTTTTCGCCTAATTGAGTGGCCATGGTTAATTACCTCCGAATGCGTCTTTTAAGATTTGGATGAGTCGTCCTGCAGCAAGGTCTTCCAAGGAGAGGAAGAGCGCAGCGATGCCTGCGATGAGCACGACCACGATGATGGTGGGGATGAGGACGTCGCGCTTGGGCCAGCGAATTCGCTTCCCTTCTTTGACGACTTCTGACATGTATTTCTTAGGGGTCATAGTTACCTCCTTTACTTGGATTCCCGATGCAGGGTGTACTTGCCACAATGGGGGCAGAACTTATTCAGTTCCCTGCGGTTGGGATCGTCCGTCCGCTTGCTGGTGGTGTAGTTACGGCTGAGGCATTCTTCGCAAATCAAAAAAACCTTTTTCCGAGCCATAGCTATATCCTAACCTTTCAGCGTCACATATCCTAGACGCATTATGCGTGCTTGTCAATGCACGTGCTCGTGAAAATCGATACACATGCATTTAAGCCTTCCCAAAAGATTCTATGGATTCATACTAATGCCATGACCATCGAAACGCCCCGCTTATTATTACGCCCCCTTCACGAAGAAGATGCCCAAATGATGTTCGACAACTGGGCGAGCGATCCCGAGGTGACGCGCTACCTCTTCTGGAACGCCCATGAGGACATCAGTATGACGCGTTATGTTCTTTCTCGTTGGGAGGAAGAAGAGAAAGACCCGAGCTGTATCCGCTTCGGCATCGAGGTCAAAGAAGACCATCAGCTCATTGGCTCCATCGACGTGGTCCGCTATGTCGACGGGGTGCCCGAAGTAGGGTATTGCATGTCACGGCGATATTGGGGCAAAGGTATCATGACTGAAGCCTGCAAAGCGTTCCTTGAGCACCTCAAAAACCGTGGATTCCACAAGGTGATTATCTGCGCTTATGTTGACAATATCGGAAGCAACAGAGTGATTCAAAAATGCGGATTAAGTTGGGTGAAAGAAGTCCTGATTGACGTCCCACTAAAGAATCTTCATAACGTTCGCATAAATTGGTATGAAAAGCAGCTCGATTAGGAGCTGCTTAGTTTTTCAAAGATAGTCAAATATCTCCGCAATTAGTTTGCGATTTCTTTATTGATGCGGTCCATTTCTTCTTCTAAATCCTGGAAGAATGGGGCACTAGGATTACGTAAGAAGGTCGCGCCAAAGAACTCCTTATAGCAGAGGTAATAAGCTTGTGCGATGTTCAGCAAAGTGAGCTCTGCAACCTCGACCGGCGCGCGGCAATCCTTGTTTTCAGTGACAATTAATGAAGCGACTTCTTCCGCGGTTGCAATCACCAATAACCCATAGTCATCTTTTAACGCGTCGAGGACGACGGGGTGCTCTTCGGCGACCCACTGAATATAGTCGCGGAGGTGGGTCCCACCTTTGCTGACGTCGTCCGCGGACATGCCAAGGCGGATCTTCGTCGCCATCTCCGAAAGTGCGCGGGGGCGGAAAGCGGCGCCGAGATCCTTCGCGGCGGCAGCGGTGATTTCCCTACCCGCGTTTTCCTTCGCGAAAAGGTTATCAAAAAGGAAACTGCTCGCGGCCAAGATCACGTTCGCGTCATCGATGGTCGACTGGGTGGGGTAATAACGAAGCCAGGAAGAGCAGAGGTACTCGAAGGCTTCTTTGAGGTTTTCGTAGATGTATAAGGATTTTTGCATGGCAACATCTTAGATGCTTTCTGCATTTTGGTTAAGCCTATTCCTTCTTTTAGAAGAAAAGTCATAATAGGAGGCGTGAAGTATCTCGTGTTTTCCGACTTGCACGGGTCGCGCCGCGGCCTCGACTTGCTCCGCCTTGCGGTGGCAAGCGAAAAACCAGACGTTTTGCTTTGCCTTGGCGATACGCTTTTCGGCGCTTTTGATGGGGACAGTGTGGCCGTGAGTAACTATCTTTCTCGCGAAGCCCCGACGGTGATTGGGGTGCGCGGGAACTGCGATCATCTTTTTGATGAGCGCGTCTTGGGCTTTGCCTTACCCGAGGAGCAGAACCTCGTGTTCTCAGGCCATCGTTTGTTCCTTCGCCATGCTCCGTTTTATGTCGACGCGAGGGCAGGGGACGTCATGATGTATGGCCATACCCACGTGAAGAGCCTCTCCAAAAATGCGGGGGTGATTTCCTTAAATCCCGGTTCGATCGGCAAGCCTCGCGATGGCGCGCCTAGCTTCGCGACTATAGATGAACGCGGCGTGAGCCTAAAGAATGCCGAGACACTGGAAATGATTGCTTATGAGGCGTTTTAACGATGAAACGAATTG
>JAFVCC010000030.1 GCA_017479485.1 Bacilli bacterium | reverse complement strand
GCCTTGAAGGCGCCCCTTGGGTCAACTCCGTCAAGGAAGGCATCGCAGCCAAATTGGTCAAGCCGTCGCTAAAAGACGATTTCTATCTTAACAAGACTTACGACATACAGATCACCGCGAAACTTGAGCCGGGCGACATTGCCGTCGGCGGTTTACCTGGAGCAATCAAGACCATCTCGAAGCGCACCACCAAGATGCTCACCGAAGAAACCACTTCTTCCTATAGCAGCGCCCTTCGCAGCGTGTTTAGCCTCTTCTCCAAAGAAGATAAATCCGCCGAAGTTGCCTACGTCAAAGGACTCATCGACGAAATCAAAGCCATTTCTACTTTGGATGCCCTCGCCGACTATCTCTGCAATAAAGGCTATGATTCGGTATGGCCGTTATTTGAAATCGTTCGTACCGGTGCAGGAAAACTCCTATTTAAAGAGGAAAACATGGGATTAACCCCCTCATCGGTTTTCTACGATTATTTGAGCGAAGGGGGAGAAAATAAGCAACGCATCATCGACACTACGGTTTACATGCTCGGTCTATATGGCTATAACGAGCAGCAAGCTAATGCAGTCCTTGATTCCGCCGCGAATTCCTATCGCGATGTCACCAGCAAATCCTTCGACCAAACCATCGTTTCCATCAAGGAAATCGACGATAAATTCCCCCATCTGAAGCTCAAGGAATACCTTTCCACAAAACTCGGCTATAACCTTAATGACGAGGTGACCGTCTCTGGCGGAGCCTACCATCTACTCAACGCCATTTCGAGCGCTTGGAACGGTGCGGAAGGCGCCGACTTGAATCTAGCGCAGATTAAGGACAGCCTGATCTTCCGCCTCGCCTTTATCTCCTGCATCTCTCGCGGCATGTCTGGAGAAAATGGGTTCATCGCGTTGACTCAAGGGCTCAATAGCAACACCCAGGGTTTCAACGACGACATGCACCTTAAGGACATCTTCGCCACCTATTTCCGCGATGTCTATGACCGCGTCTATCTCGATAACTACGAAACCAAAGAACGCCGCGCTTCCATCATTTCTTTGATGAATGAGGTCACGGCGGAATATAAGGCCCTCTTAAATGGATCCACGTGGTTAGACGAAAGCACACGCAAAGAGGCTGTGGAAAAACTTGAGGCGATGACTTTCGACGCCTGTTATCCCGTCTCATTGGAATCTCTTCCTGCTTGGAACTTCACCGTTCCCGCCAGTTTCATGGAAGCGGTGAATAGCTATTCGGCATGGTCGCGTCGCGCCGAGCAGCCCGCCAACCCCAACTATAACCTTTGGGAAGGGACGGCAACGACAATCAATGGCGTCTATAGCCCGATTACCAACTCCTTCGTCATCTACGATGGCTTATTGGCCTCCGATTCCTATAGCACGAGCATGAGCAAAGAGGAACTCTATGGCTCCATCGGCGCAGTCATCGGACACGAAATCTCGCACGCCTTTGACGTCAGTGGGGCAAAGTATGACAAGAGCGGTCTTGCCAGCGATTGGTGGACCAATAAAGACAAAGCCGCCTATGAAGCCAAGGTGAATAAGATAAAGAACGTCTGGTCGCAATACGAAAATAAGCCCAACATGAAACTCTCTTGCGACGAGGAGATGCTCGGCGAAATCATCGCCGATATGGGAGGCGTTTCCGTCTGTCTCCGCCTCGGCGCGAAGCAAACGAACTTCGATTACGATAAGTTCTTCACTTCCTATGCAGCTATGCACGGCAGCATCATGTCGGAAGACGCGCTCAATAACCTCATCTATGGCGCGATGAGCGGCAAACAAGACCCCCACCCCATCTCCACCTTCCGCGTCAATGGCGTCGTCAACCAGTTCGAGAAGTTCTATGAAACCTATCAAGTCGGTGAGAACGACAAGATGTATGTCGCTGCGGCGGACCGCCTCAACATTTGGGGATAAAATCGCTGCAAAAAATCACGAAAAGCCTGCAAATCCCCAAGTTTCAAGCACTTTTATTGAAAAACCACGGATTCCGCAATCCGTGGTTTTTGCGAGGATTTTCCGTTATTCGCCTTCTTTTTCTTGGTAATGGATGGCGGTCGCTTTGATTTCGTCGAAGCAGGCAACGAAGGCATCGACGACGCGCGGAGAGAACTGCGTTCCCCGATTCGCGACGATCTCGTTATAGGCGTCTTCCATCGACCAGGGGCCCTTGTAGCAGCGTTTGCTAATCAAGGCGTCGAACACGTCGGCAACGCTGGCAATTTGGGCTTCGACGGGGATTTCATCGCCCTTTAGGCCATGGACGTAGCCACTACCATCCCACCGCTCATGATGGTAGAGAGCAATCTTCGCGCCCGTTACCATGATTTCGCCAGGTACGTTATTGAGAATCTGAGCCCCATAGACGACGTGCTGCTGCATGATCGCGCGCTCTTCGTCATTAAATCGGCCGGGCTTATGGAGGATGGCGTCATCGATGAGAAGTTTTCCGATATCATGGAGGGTCGAGGCGACTTTAATGACGTGCACTTCGTCTTCGTTATAACCTAGGTGACGGGCAAGAATTTCGCTATAAACGCTCACCCTGCGAACGTGGTAACCCGATTCACCGGATTTATTGGATACGACGGTCGCGAAGTTTTCGGTAAGGCTATCCGACTGGAGGATGAGGGTTTGGTTCAGGTTCTTTAGTTCCTCAATCAAATTACGGATGTTCTCGCCCATGATGTTGATGGAGTGGGCTTGGTCCGTAAGCTCATCGTTGCCTTTGATGGGTACTTTTGCGGAATAGTCACCCTGAGAGATAGCGTGGGCGGTACGCGAGGCGCTTTTGATGCGGTTTACTTCGCGGGCGGACAGAAGGACCGTGATCGCGCCGGCGACGACGATGGATATCGATACAATGATGATGGTGAGGTTGAGGCTTTGAGCAGTGATGGCCTCGATGGAACGGTGATTAACGTAAGCGATATAGGTCCAACCTTTCGTCGGTAAAGCGGCTTTGTGGGTGGAATAGCCTGATTCCCGCTTGTTCCCCGCCGGAATGGAAGAGAGATTCCCTAGCACTTGGGAATCCACGTTTTCCTCTCCGCTGCTTAAGGAGAAGACGAGCTTGCCGTTTTCATCCAGCAGCACCATACCTTCATCGTCATAGGAAGTTGCAGATATGGGGTTTAAGAATACCGACTTGTCAAACTGGTATTCGACATAGCCAACAACTTTCATGTCGAAGTTATCGATGACGCCGAAATTGACTAATGCCTTCCATACATAGAGGGAGGAATTGTTTCCCTCCCCTTCAAAGAACCATAACGAGCGCCCCGGATGGTCGATGAGGGCGTTATAGCGTTCTTCGGTGAAGGCCACGGTACCATCGTCCACCGGATATAGTCGTGACAAAATGGGCTCGGTGACGTAAGGGGAATACATCGTCGCAGAAAGGATCGAATCCTCGCTGAGCACAAGGTAGTCCATCGCTCCAGCGATTGTCGAGCCGTCGCCCGACCCATCTTTGCCGCTGATCGCGGTGCGGATGGATTTTAGGGAGTTTTCATCGGTAGAAACCGTCTCGATGGAGTTTGCGAAATCGGAGTTATAGCCAATTTGGTTGGCCAAAAGGTTCATCGAAGTGTCGAGAGAAGTGATGGCATGTTCTAAAGACTGGCTGCCATTAGAAGCGACGCTCTCTAACGTAGCCTCCGCCGTTTTAAAAGCGGAGTCACGAAAGGACAGGCCTAAGAAGGCGCCCAAAATCGACACCGCAGCGCCGATACTGATGGTGGAGATGATCGCCAGTTTTACGCGGATGGTGAAACGGAACTTCCTCTTCATTTGTTTGATTCTAGCACAAATGATACAATGCCCTCGTGAGAAAAACCGCCTTATTATCGCTGTTTTCGCTGCTTCTTCCCGCATGTGCTTCTGCGGGTGTTTCCTTTTCGGCATCCACTTCTACTGAAGAAGGCGCTTACTTCATCAAAAACGACACCGACATCAGCTTTCTGTGCATGGCCGATAAAAAGTACTATCCGAGCCTGCAAAAGATCGTCAAAGACTTCATGAAAGTAGAGCCGCACGTCCGTGTTCACCTCGTCAACCCACAGGGCACGGGAAGCTATGCGATGATCGAAAAGAACGTCGTTGCCGGTTTCTTTAAAGAAGACTACCCCGACATCGTCCAGTGCTACCCCGATAATGTCGTCAAATACCTCGCCCAAGGTTATGCGGTGAACCTGAGCCCATATCTCGAATCCCCGATTTATGGCCTCAGTAAAGAAGAACGCGAAGACTACATCGCCTCTTTCTTAAACGAAGGGACCGGCTATGCCGAAAAAGGCACTTACTCCCTGCCCTTTTGCAAATCCACCGAGCTCCTTTATTACAACGCCGATGTTCTTCTTGGAATGGACCTCTCCTCCATCGATCCCTCAATCAATGGAGGGCAGCCTTTAGACGAGACATATCTTGGCTCGCTCAATTGGGAAGAGCTTTTGAGCAGACTATGCCCCGCGATTGAAGAATATAACGCCGCCTTGCCGGAAGAAAAACGCATCTATGACCCCGCCTCCGACCACGCGATCGTCACCTATGATTCCGACGAAAATTGTTTCATTACCCTCGCTCATCAATATGGGTTCGGCTACACGCGGATCGACGGTTCTGGAAAAGGCGTTGTGGAGTTCGACAATGAGGGGATGAAAGAAATCGTTACCCAACTATACGAAGCCAAGAACAAGAACTACTTCCGCACCCGCCGCAGCAACGGCATGGATTATGTCTCCAGCTTGTTCGTCAGCCGTCATAACTTATTCACCGTCTCTTCAACGGCATCCTTAAGTTATAACTACAACGAAGCCAAGCCCTTCTCCATCGGCGTTGCCAAATTACCTAAAGCAGCAAACAAAAGCCTGGCCTACAGCTCCATCAACCAAGGCCCTTCCATCTGCATCCTCGATCACGAAGACGAAGACCGCAAGGCCGCAGCATTCCTTTTATGGAAGTATTTGACCAACGAAGAGAATTCCAATTCTTGGGCGTTAGAAACCGGATACCTAGGCATCCGCAATAGCTCCTATTCTTCGCCCGAATATCAAAAAGCGATCGCCACCGACGAAAAGAGCACGATATACGATCGTTACGTCGCGGCGAACCTAAGAGCCAGCAACGAAGTCCGCGGCAGTCTCTTCAATACCGCCGTATTCCGCGGCTCAAGCAACGCCCGCACCAACGTTGGATTACTACTGGGCGATTGCCTTAATTCCAATAACCTCGCAGAAGAGATCGATAGCCTATTTGCTTCCTACGAAGAAGACGCGAAAAACTATCTCGCAAAATAACGTTTTCAACTTTTTCTTTTGGTTTTTGCAGTGATTTTTCTATTTTTGCAAAGAAAAAATCCTAGGACGAACGAAAGGAAGAATCGCCCTAGGAGAGAGGAAGAATGCCTTATTTTGCAAGCTTGCGGTACTTTTCTTCGCGGAAGAAGTCGTAACGCGGTTTGATGCCAAAGAGGTCAATGAGTTCCTTCATGTTATCCTCGGAGAGGGTGTTTTTGATGGGGCGTGAGCCAATGATGTTATAGATGGTCGCCGCCTTCTCTTCCGTCTCCACGAGACCGAAGCATTCATCGAGGTCCCTGCCGGCTCCATAGACGCCGTGGAGAGCCCAGATGACGGTGCGGAACTCTTTCATTTTCTCCGCGGTCGCCATACCGATCGTGTCGGTACCACAGAGCATCCAAGGAAGCACGCCAACGCCATCGGGGAAGACCACGATGCACTCGGTCGACATTTCCCAAAGGGTGTGGGAGAACTTCGCTTCGTCAAGTTCATGAACATAGGTCATGGCGAGCAGGTTGGTGGGGTGGCAGTGCAGGACGACGCGGTTCTCCGGATCGACGGATAAACGCGCCATATGGGACATCATGTGGGCGGGGAATTCGCTGGTGAAGCGTCCGCCATCTTCGTATCCCCAAAGCAGTTCGACTTCTTTGCCGTTAGGCGCGATGCGGACGATGCCGACGTTATTTGCAGGGTCACGCTCGACGTTTTTGAAGTAACGCCCGGTGCCCGTGACAAGGAAGATCTTGCCCGCTAAAGGCGAGGCATCAAAAGCGGTCGGATGGACGCCCGCGAAAGGAATCACGCGGACGACGTGGTTTAAATCGAGGTATTCGGCCACCTCTTCTTCTTTGAGAAGGTACGAGATGTTGCCGCCGTTACGCTCGTCCCAACCGAGGCGATACATATTGCTTGCCGTGCGGCAGAATTCTTGAAGGAATGGGGCTTCTAAGATGTTTTTCATGGATGAATCTCCTTATCTATTGCAGAGGACTTCTTCCTCATATTTCTTTAAGGGGGAGTAATAGTCAACGGACAGCCCTTGACGTCTTAGATATTCTTCCCAAAGCACGGAGAAGGGCAGCATCTTCGCGCGTTCTTGCATGAAGAGCAACTGGGTGAAGTCTCCTTCGTCCTGCATCTTTTTCATCGCTTCGTTCGGCAATGTTGCCGCATATAGCAACGACTTCTGCATGGAATGGACGCCCGTGGTCCACGCGATGAGGCGGTTGATGGACGCATCGAAGTAATCGAGGCCGATGATGACTTTGCTATCGGCGTTATTGCGGATGATTTCCTTCGCGACTTCGCGGAGTTCGTCCTCAAATATGATGACGTGGTCGGAGTCCCAGCGCACTGGACGGGAAACGTGAAGCGCGAGGTGGTCGTGGAAGCAAAGCAATGAGGAGATTTTGTCGCTGACGACTTCGGTCGGGTGGTAATGACCGGTATCCATCAAGCAGCAGATACCTTTAAGGGCAGCGTAATTTTGATAGAACTCGCTGTTGCCGACGGTATAGGACTCCACGCCAATGCCGAATACCTTTGACTCGACGCCGACGATAACCCATTTCTTATCCCAGCCTTTGGAATCAAGAATCTGATCTAAGGAATCTTTTAAGCGCATACGCGGTCCAAGACGGTCCGCAGGGATATCCTTCAAGCCGTCGGGAATCCAAATGTTGACAAAGCAAGGCTTACCAAAGGCCTTACCTAATTCCGTCGCGATTTCAAGGCTGCGCTTGCCATGTTCAATCCAGAACTTGCGGGTCGCCTCGTCGGGAGAAGAGAGGGATAAGCCGTCCTTCATCTTCGGATGGGAGAAGAAGGTGGGGTTGAAATCGATGCCATCGAGGCCGAGTTTCTTCGCAAAATCGACCCAGGGTTTGAAGTGCTTAAAGGTATATTGGTCGCGGTCAATTTTGCCGAGATCGTCGCCAAGAATCGCGTAGTTCGCGTGCAAATTGAGGCGTTTTTTGCCCGGCATGAGTTTAAAGCAGGTCTCAATGTCCTTGGTGAGTTCTTCGAAATTACGTGCCCTGCCCGGATAGTTGCCCGTAGTTTGGATGCCGCCTTCTAAGGAAGTGGATCCTTCAAATCCCAAAACGTCATCGCCTTGCCAGCAATGGACCGAAACGGGGATGTCCGCTACTCTGCGGAACGCTTCCTCGACGTCAATGCCGAGGGCTTCATATTGTTTCTTTGCTTCTTCGAACATGCTCATGGTAATACCTCCTTGCATCCGAATGAGTCTTTTATGATGCGACGCCCTTGTTCTAAGGACGCGATTTCGCCGGAATAAATCATTTGCATCAGCACATTGCCGATCGCCGTGCCTTCGATTGGCCCAACGATAACGGGACGGTTGATGGCTTTCGCGGTGAGTTCGTTGAGGAACTCGTTCTTGCCTCCGCCTCCTGTGATATGAAGCGCGGGGAATTTCTTTCCCGTAAGGGTCTCAAGCTCCTCTAAGGACTTGCGGTAAGTCTCCGCTAGAGAGGCATAGACAATATGGCTAATATCTTCAATTTTTAGCTCACGCCCCACCGCTTTTTCAATTTCGCCCCTCATGCTTTTTGGGGAGAGGAAGCGCACGTCATTGCAATCGACTAAGTCTTTTGCGACGGACTTTTTCGCCAAGTCGACGATCTCCGCGAAGGAATAGCGATCCTCAAATTCGTGACGGACTTCTTGGATCATCCATAAGCCCATGATGTTTTTCTGCACGCGGAAGGAATGCTGCAACGACCCTTCGTTCGAATAGTTCAGCGCACGAGAAGATTCCTCAAGATGTGGCAATGGGCTTTCCATCCCGAGCAACGACCATGTCCCCGATGAGATGTAGGCTTCCCCAGGTTCTAGCGGTACCGCCAGCACCGCCGAAGCGGTATCGTGGGTTGCGGGGAGCACGACAGTCGCATTGAAGCCAACCTGGAGGCGAATCTTGCGGGAGAGTGGTCCTACCGCTTCACCGGGTTGAGAGAGCGTTCCGAAGAGCTTCCGTGGATAACCCAATTTATCGATAAGCTCCTTATCCCAATCGTGCGTCACCGCATTGACAAGGCCGGTTGTAGTCGCGTTGCAATACTCTTGGTGGCAAAGGCCAGTAAGGCGGTAATTGAGATAATCCGGGAGCATCAGCATGGCGGACGCCTTATCGAGTTTGCCGCTTTCTTTATCGGCATAGAGCTGATAGATCGTGTTAAATGGCTGGAATTGAATCCCCGTCCGCGAATAAAGCGCTTCGAAGGGAATTGTTTCATGGACCTGTTCATGACGGTGGCGAAGCGGGTCGCGGTAACTATGGCAAAGGCCCATACGTTCTCCGTTTTCATCTAAAAGGACATAATCCACGCCCCACGTATCGATGCCGATATAATCGGGGGCTTTATCTTGTTCTTTGGCTTTTTTCAAAGCGGTGACGATCTCATTGAATAACGCATCCACATCCCAATAGAGGAAGCCGCGCTCGTCTTGCTGAGGATGGTTGGGGAAACGATGGATTTCTTCCATCACGATCTTCCCATTTTCTAGCGTCGCGAGCATGCCGCGTCCGCTAGAGGCACCGATGTCGATTGCAAGGTAGCGTTTCATTACCATTTCACCTCATGATGCCCGCTAAGGACTTCTTTTTGTTCGCCTTTTGGCCCAATGATCAGGCAGGAGGTAGAAACGGGGACATCCACGATATAGGTTACGGAACCGTCCTTCCGCTCAAAACGAGCCTTAATCTCACCATAGGGAGTCAGCGTTTTTCCTTCTGCGTAATCGATGCCTTCGCCAAGCAAAGGGGCAAAAGAGAATTTCTTATAGCCCGGCTCCAAATGGCGGATGCCCAAGACACGAGAATAGAGGAAGTCACCCACCGCGCCGGAAGCATAATGGTTGAAGCTCACCATGCCACCCGTGCCATCGTTTTGGCCTAGGTTGCCTTCACCGGATTCTTTAATCGCATCGAAGCGTTCCCAGATGGTGGTGCCGCCCTTACGCACCTCATAAAGCCACGAGGGGCATGCGTCGGTGAGGAGCATTTTGTAGGCATCTTCCACATGACCATTGTCCGCCAGAGCAAAGAGAATATAGGGGGTGCCAGGGAAGCCGGTGCCGATGGTGTAGTTGCCTTTGCGAACGAGTTCTGCGAGATGATCCGCCGCCTTCTTCATGCCTTGCTCATCGAGCATCTTGAAGTGGAGAGGGAGGACATAGGCGGTCTGGAACTCTTTCTTTATGATACGGAAATCCGCGTCCATAAATACGCTGCGATAGGCCGATGCAGTCTTCTTGGAAAGAGACTCAAATCGTTCAATATCTTCGCTTTTTCCAATAATTCGTGCGGTTTTTGCAACGATTTTGGACATATTGCACAAAGATGCCGTGCCCGTATATTTAGACCGTTTCTGCCAGCCGCCCATCGTCGGCTCATCCGGAGAAACCCAGTCTCCGAAATGGAAGATGGCAGGCGTATGCCAGATATAACGGTAAGCTCCAACGCCCCAAATATTGGCCCAGAATTTCTCGGCCAAGCAATAACGCTTCATGGAATCATAAGAGGTCGCAAGGATTTCTTGATCTCCATAATGCTCATAGAGGGCATGGGGTACTAAGGCCGATGCGTCACCCCAGAAATCGATGGCCATCTTCGGCATGGTGACTGGAAAGCCATAGCCCTGGTTCGGAATCGTATTGGGAATACCACCGGTTTTTAATTGTTCGGAACGAAGGTCGCGGAGCCAGCGCTTTAGGAAGCGCGGCATATTGAAGTTCCAACATGCAGTGCGGGCGAATAAAGCGATGTCGCCCGTCCAGCCCATACGCTCATCACGCTGCGGGCAATCGGTAGGAATGTCTACAAAGTTGGACCTTGAGGACCAAAGGATATTTTGCTGGAGGCGGTTGATGCGTGGGTCGGAGCAAGAGAAATCGCCTGTATGTTCGATGCGAGAATAACGGGCAAACGCCTTCACTTCAATTTGGCTTGGATCGATGCCTTGGACTCGGGCATAGCGGAAGCCCATATAAGCCATCTTGGGACGGTAATGCTGGTCTCCTTCGCGGCAAATATAAGTGGCCGTCGCTTTCGCGCTGCGGAGCAGGGCAGTATTTGGCGTGCCATCCGCATTGAGAATTTCGGCATGAGTAAAGATAATCTTTTGTCCCGCTTTTGCACCGCGAATCTCCGCGTCGACGACGCCAGCGAAATTCTGCCCGAAGTCATAGACGACGCTGCCGTCAGATAAGACATTCTTGGAAACGGGGAGCATTTCTTCGTTGTCCTGCACCTTCTCACCGATATCGGCTTCGATGCTGGGATGAATGGCGACGTTCTCAATCGAAGCAGAAACGAACTTCGCTTTGGAATAATCGACCGAGGCGTCAAACGTCTCGCCGTCATAGATGTCGACCATTTTGTATGGTCCATCGCGGGTGACACGGAAGGTTTCGTCGCTACCAATGATGGACGCGTTTCCTTTCCCGTCCTTCATGCGGATTTCTAGCATAAGGGATTGGCGGGGAGCGGTGACGCGGTTGACGCGGTTCATGACATAGCTTCCAACGGCCCAACCACCGGCGACATGAACGCGAAGGACATTGCCACCCTTACGGAGCAAAGGAAGCAGGTCATAGGTTTGATAGTAGAGTTGGTGCTCGTAGGACGTGAATCCTGGGGCAAAATAACGGTCCCCTACTTTTTCGCCGTTCAATTCGATTTCATAGATACCAATCGCCGTAGCAAAAAGTGTCGCTTCGGCAGGAATTTCCTGCAAATCGAAGGTTTTTTCAAAAGTCATCGGGGTGGGAGAAACGTTTTTCTCAGTGAATTGATAACCGCCATCGGTGATGAAGCGTCCCGTCCACGGAGTGCTCATCCGACCCATATGGAATCGGATTGATTTGGTCGCTTTTTCTCCCGAGGTACCGACCGCGGTAAGCGTCGCAGTATAGGATTTGAAAGGCTCTAAAGCAGGGCCATCGTAATCCTTGCCAAGCTCGCTATCTAGGACCATGTGGTGACCGTTACTAAAAACAATTTCCGCCGATTTCAGGCTCTCGCCGCTATGATCCGAAGAAAGCGAAAAGGCGAAATGAGGATGTGGCTGGTCGAGGGTGATCTCTTCAAGAGAATCTTCAATGGAGAGGCGGGAAATCGTAAGCATAGTAATACAACCCTAAAAGATGGTTGCATTGTAAACCCTACTTATTGAATATTTGCGCTTTCCTTCTTAATTTGCATGGCATGTCGCGAAATCAGCCAAAAGAATGGCTTGACTTGCGCAGAAATGAGCAGCATTGAGCAAACTAACGATTAAATACGCGTATGCCTGAGGCGACGTATGGCGCGATAGTGACGCTGTCGGCATCGGTGCAGACGAAATCATATTCTTTTAACGGAGCCGTGCGGTAAATGAAGTTTTCCGAGAACTTGCTTTTATCCACGAGAAGAATTCTTTTACGGCAACGCCGGAAGGCGCTTTGCTTGATTTCCATGGTTTCAAGAGAGCGCTCAAAAGCGCCCTCAGGTTTAACGGAAGCTGCGCCCGAGAACATGACGTCAAGGTTGAAGTCCTCAAGCATCTTGCAAGGATAAATTCCGGTAGAGGCAAAGTGGGAATAACGGATAACGCCGCCAAGGAAAATGACTTCAACGTTCTTTTTCTCGGAGAGTTTAGCCGCAACCTCTAAGCCGTTGGTAACAATAGTCTTAAACGAGAGATCAAGTCGCGTCGCCAAAGCGAAGGCGGTGGAAGAATTGTCGATAAAACAAGACTTAAATTCGGGGAGGTGATTCATGGCTACCGTCGCGACCATTTCCTTGGATGCGGATTCTTTCTCCATGCGGACAAAGATCGATACGTCTTCGGAGGCGGATAAATAGATGGCCCCGCCATGGGTGCGCTGGAGCATGCCGAGCTTTTGCATTGAGGCAAAGTCGCGTCGAACCGTTGCTGGGGACACGTAGAGTTTATTCGCAATTTCCTCAACGGTTGCTCGCTTATGGACCTCAAGGTAGTCCAAAATCATCCGAAAACGTTCGGATACAAACAAATCTTTATTTTCGTTCGCCATGAAACCATTTTGGGCAAGTTAAGAGGCAAAATCAAACGATATGTGCATATTTCTATCGGAAAGCATCAAAAACGAGCGCAAATAATCAATATCCATGAATGCGTGAGGAATAGGCTGAGAAGAAATAATGACTACGGTAACGGCCCACTGCTTCTTTTGAAACATAGATGTCCGCGTCGGTTCCGTCGAGAAGATGGGAGCCAATTTGATAGGTGGACGGGTTAAGTGAAGTGAGCTCGATTCGCTTTAAATTTGTCGCGCCAGAAAAGGCGTAATCAGGGATGGCACGCAGGTTATTCTGCAGCCGTATTGATTCGATGACTGAGTTATTTTGGAAGGTGGATGCGCCAAATTCCGTAATCGGCAACCCTTTTTCGGTAGAGGGGAGGGTTAGCCCATTCCTCTTTCGACCATCTTCTGAGAGGCCCGTCACAACCGCATGGTCTGATGCGGATTCAATTACAAAGCAATCGCGGTCGGAGTTATCTCCTTCCTCGACTTCAGGAACTATCGCGGGTGGGATATCCATAACCTCGATATTGGTTTTGCTCGAGATGCCAAGTTCCGCTTTATAGTCGCGGACGAATCGCCGGGTATTATTGTTCGCGCCGGCCATATTTAAGTGGAAGTTCGAATCGAAGAAATAGCCCTCGTCAAACACCGAAGCGTGGGGATCGCCTAGGATTGGGCACTTAAGTTTTTCTTCTAAAGAAATACAATAATCATCAATTTCATATAGGTTTTGCAGAGATTTTTGATTTATTGGAGCAAACCAATAATAGGTTTTCACGCCTTTTTTCTGAGCCTCGTCAATGAAATGGTTTATTTCTTCAATAAACGATTTTTCCCACCAAGAAATGTCGAACGAAACCAATTGATTGGGGTCATAACGCTCTGCCATCGCGTTGCTGCTTGCTCCGTCATAGACCAGGTCGCCATGCGCCTCGAAGTATCGCTTTTGATAGGCCCCATCGCCTTGCGGCTTTGAAGCAGAGGACCAATAAGAAAACTTTTCTTGGGCGAAGGAAACTCCGGCGCCAAGCATCGCGTTACGGTCGCGTTCATCAAGATCGAAGAATGCATCTTTGCAGTCATTTGCCGCTTGCAGGAAAGTGTGTCCCGAGAAATAACTCGATAAGGTTTGTTTGTTTTGTTCAAACGAAAGGAGGACCACGTCTTCGTCTTGGATATAGGGCAAAGCAAGGTCGAGCATGCATTCCGTGCCCAAAGCACCATATAGCCCAAAATTGACCACATGATATTCCGGCAACTCTTTTTCAATGAGCTCGCTGCGTAGCCCAAAAGGCAACGAGGAACCACCGATGAATATGAGGCGTTTCCGGTCCTTTTGCTTCAGCAAATCACGCTTCAGTTTTAATCCCGCAAGGTAAGTGTCCTCGTAAAGGGAAGATTCGCCTAGCACCACTGCGGCCGTAGCTAAAGGCACCGCAGCAACGACCATGGCGGAGAGCGAAGCAATAACAACGGTCTTTGCTACTTTTCCCATGATTAGAATTGGAAGTAAATAAAGGAACTTCCCCCTCCCATAACATCGTGGCTAAGCCAGCATAATAGAACCAATGTCGCCGCCACACTTAATGCAAAAGCCGCGGCAATGTTATCCTCCATATTCTTTTGCCGCGAGATTATGGGCAAATGTTTCCAGCAAGCAAGTAGCCCAAAGCACATCAACAGCTGGATGAAGAATGTTGGGGTAAGAATCGTCATGATTCCAGTTCCAACGTTCCATGAAGTAAAGATTTTGACAATCGCAAGCCCGGCATCGCCGATGCTATTCGCACGGAAGAAGATCCACGCGAAGTCCACGAGCAAGAATGTACCGATTCGTTTTAACCAGATTAAAGCGGCATTTCGAGTTGGCTCTTTACGTGGAAAGAGACTCTCTATGGAAACCATCGCGCCATGAATTAAGCCCCACAAAACGAACTTCCAGTCCGCGCCATGCCATAACCCAGAAAGCAAGAAAACAATCAAAAGATTGAGGATTTGCCGCGCTTTTCCTTTTTTATTCCCGCCTAACGGGATATAGATGTATGTCCCAAACCAACTCGAAAGCGAAATGTGCCACCTTCGCCAAAAGTCGCGTGGAGACGTCGCAAGATAGGGTGAATCGAAATTCTCCATCAAATCGATTCCCATCATCTTCGAGCAGCCTTTCGCGATATCGCTATATCCCGAGAAGTCACCATAGATCTGGAAAGCAAAAAGAATTGTCGCAAGTAAGATGGCACCGCCATCATGTCCGGCTAGGTCCCCATATACCGCGTTCACGGTAATCGCGAGGAAATCCGCAATCACCACTTTCTTAATATAGCCAAGCAGCACATACCGAAGGCCAACCCAGACATTTTCGCCATCGAAGGGATGATTTTGCTTAAGTTGAGGCATGAGATGGTCGAAACGCTCGATTGGCCCCGCGACAAGCTGCGGAAAATAGGAAACAAATAAGGCGAAATAACCAAAGTGACGTTCGGCTTTGACCGTTCCCCGATACACATCAATCACATAAGAAAGCGACTGGAATGTATAAAAGGAAATGCCCACCGGAAGAATGATGGATAATGCGTCGAATCCCCTTCCTCCGCCAAGACGGACGAAGAAACTGACCGTACCTAGCGCAAAATCCAGATATTTGAACACGAATAAGCATCCAAGCGACACCAAGAGGGTCAAAACGAGGAAAACCTTGCGGTGTTTTGGCTTTTTTTCCATGCCGATCGCAGCCCCATAACACGCAAGCGTAATCCCAAAAATAAGGAAGGCGAGCCAGACGTTATAAAACGCATAGAAGAAGTAACTCGCAAGCAAAAGCCAGGCCCAACGGAAGCGGTGAGGCAAAAGATAATAGACCAGCAAAACAAGCGGTAAAAAGATGAGGAAAACCCATGACACGAAGCTCATGCCTTGCCGCTCCTATATTTATAAATAGAGATATGCGCTAGCACAAAAAGTAGCGATGAACCCGCGATAACTGCGAGTTCTTCTAGGGGCGAACCAAGGAAAAAGAAAGATAAAAGCAGTGCAATAAAGCCAGCCATCGAAGCGACCATAGCATAAAACCTGCCACGAGGCAAAAAGGCCGAAAAAAGCGTCCATAAAAAGACGACCGCTACGGGCGCAATCATCCATGGAATCCGTATCAAAACCCAAGCCATATAGAGACGATACCACACGATGGTTTATGGGGAAAGGAAGCGCATAAAGGGTTCGTTTTTCTCTATCGTGTTCACTTCTGCGCAATTTTGAACACTTTTGGACAATTCAATGTAGATATTGGAAATATAGCGAACTACGAAGGGGGTTTTCCCGAAACGTGTAAGCGGTTTCGTTAGAATGGGCTCACAAGCTTTAAAACGCTTTTTCACTTAGGAGGAAATTAATGAAAAAGAGAACTTTAAATGCTTTAACGCTTGGCCTGACCGCAACGTTTGCTTCGATCATGGTCATTTCTATCGCGGGATCTTCGATCGCCAATAGCTACCGCACCAACATTGACCAGATGTTTGGCACGGAAAGCTTCAAAATCGACGATTCCTCTGAAGGTGCTCGCTTCGTTAAGAAGTACCAGACCGCCGATGAAATGATCAACGCCGCTCGCAACGTTGCAATCAAAGAAGGCCAGGAAGGTACCGTTGTATTGAAGAACGATGGCGCCCTACCGTTAGCATCCACCACCAAAGTCGCCCTGTTCGGAATCGGCGCTTATGCGACCTATCCGTACTCTGCAGGCGACCTCAAAGCCGGCAACGCCGATGCGCTCGACCTCAAAACCGCCTTTACCAAAGCGGGATTCACGCTCGAGAGCAACGTCACCCGCGTTTATGAAAAGGTCTCGAACAAACACGAGATTGAAGTCGAGAACCCTTGGACCCATGAAAAGACCAAGTCCGTCGGCTATGACCACGCCCCCGCGACAGCTCCTGGCGACTTCGCGCAATTCAAAAACGAAGAAGTCCCTGCCGCGGATTTAGCCACCATCGCCGCCGAGCCCGCCAACTGGGCCGACAGCATCGACAAAGGCTCCACCACTGGTTTTGTCGTGATCTCCCGCGGTGCTGGTGAAGGCAACACCTATACCCCCAAGGGAAAGAAGGGATCCGGAGGCATGTTCGATCCCGTCGACAAAGATCTTGCCTTGGATTACAAAGGCAACGTCACGACCCGCAACGCCCTCGCCCTTTCCGAAGACGAACTCAGCGTCATCGACCTCGCCAAAGCACACTGCAACAAGGTCGTCGTCCTCATCAACTCGGGCAACAACCTTGAGCTCGGCGACATCCTTAGCGGTGACCACAAAGTCGATGGCATCGCCTATATTGGCTGCGTCAACGACTATCAGCTCGCTGGTGTCGTCGATGTCCTTTCGGGCAAAGTCAACGCCAACGGCCATTTAGCCGACACCTTCGTCTACGATAACCTCTCCATCCCCGCAAGCCGCAACATCGGCGATGGCATCTTCAAAGACGCCTCCATTGTTGCCGCTAATGCGACGAACGGATTTGACTCCCGTTGGCCCGACCAAGAGCTCGGCACTGGTGTCTTCTCGTCCTTCGCCTCTCAGCCTTCTTACTCCTCTGATTCTTATATCGTTGAAGCCGAAGGCATCTATGTTGGCTACAAATATTTCGAGACCCGTTACTACGATTCCATCATGAATCCGTCCTACCACGCCGACTCCACCGCCGGATCTAGGGATGGCAACGCTTGGAAATATGACAACGAGGTCACCTTCACTTTTGGTGAAGGCCTCTCCTACATCGACTACGATCAGGAAATCACCAACCTCACCGTTGATAAATCCAACGAAGGCAACGTGACCGCTGAAGTCAAAGTCACCAACAAAGGCTCGAAAGAAGGCCTCTTCACTGCGCAGCTCTACGTGCAGCAACCCTACACCGAACACGACCGCACCGCCAACGTTGAAAAGTCTGCAGTCAGCTTCCTCAACAGCAAGAAGGTCTCCGTCGCGGCCAACTCTTCCGCCACCGTCACCATCACGGTTCCGAGCAAATATCTCGCTTCCTATGATGCTTCCGAAGGCGTGAAGACCTATAGCCTCGAGGAAGGCAAATACCTCTTCACCGCCGCTAACGGCGCCCACGAGGCGGTCAACTCCTTCATTACCGCGCAGGGTGGAACCCCCACGGTTGGAACGGGTGCACAGGCCGTCAAGGAATGGAACAGCGCAACCAACGACGTCACCACTTTCTCCAAAGGTTACAACAACAGCGTCATCACCAACCGCGTCGATAACGCCGACATCAACTATTGGCTCCCTGGATCCGTCACTTACATGACCCGCAAGGATTGGAACACCTTCCCGAAGGACTACACTCTCCCCGAGAACGCCTTCAAGATCGCTGATTCCGCCAAGAAGGACGAGTGGATCAAGGAATTCCAAGGCAAGCAGTACACCATCCGCACGGATGAGCCGGCCACGGAAGGTAAGGACCTCGGAATGAGGTTCGGACCTGAATCCGCTCTCTCCGACACCCAGCTCTCCAACGTGAACGACCTCTATTGGAGTCAGTTGGTCAGCCAAATCACCATCGACGAAGCGCTTGGCGCCGTTCTCCATGGCGGCTCGAAGACCGATGTTCTCACCAACGTCGAGAACCCTGAAGTCTTACAAAACGAAGGCGTTTCTGGCTTCACCACCGGCCTCAACCTCGACGGGCTCAACACCCAGTACGAAAAAGACACCGGCGCGAAAGTCTTCAAGTTCAATGTCCACTCTCAGACCCTCATGGCTACCTCCTTCGACCCGGATTTAGCCTATGAATGGGGCGAAGTCGAAGGCAACTCTGGTCTTTGGATCCAGCGTTACGACCTTTGGGGAACCGGCCTTACTCAAAGAAGGACCCCCTACAACGGACGTAACTACGAATACATCTCCGAAGACGCCATGCTCTCCAACCGCATCGGTGCTCGCATCCTCAAGGGCTGCGCCGACTACGGCATCATCAACGGCCCGAAACACCTCGGCGCCAACGATCAAGAATACAAGCGCGCTGGCATCAACGAGTTTATGACCGAGCAAAAGCTCCGTGAGGGCGACCTCCGCTGCTTCCAAGCCGCTCTTGAACCTAACGATGGCCATGGCCTTGCCGTCATGATCGCCTTCAACCGCATCGGTTCGACCAACGCCTGCATGAACATCGGCGTATGCAAAAACATCCTCCGCGAAGAATGGGGCTTCACTGGCATCATCTCCACCGATATGGCCACCAACTCCTACTACTTCATCGCTGAAGGCATGATCCTTGCCACCGTCACTCAGGTCGCGGACTTCTCGCAGAACGATAACCACATCAATCAAGGCACCGGCGGTGTCGACAAGACCTGGCCTTACATCTCCGTGAACGCCGTCAAGAATGACGCTCACCTCGTCGAACAGGCCCGCGAAGACCTCAAGTATCAGCTCTTCACCTTTGCCAACAGCGCAGTCTTCAACATCAAGACCATCAAGATGACCCCGTGGTGGGAAGCGACCTTAACCGCCATCACCGTCTCGACGGGCATCCTCACTGGAATCGGAGCTCTTGCCGCACTCGCCCTTGCGGTCTGGCCGAGCAAGAAGGAGGACTAATCGAAATGAAAAAACTTCTTTCCGTAGGCAATATCATTGCTTGCCTCTGCTTCATCTTGTCGCTCGTTGGCTTGATCCTCTACGTTGCCAACGTTAATGGCGATGGCTTCTTCAAAGGCCATAACGTCGATGGCGTTATCGCCTACTGCGTCCTCGCCATGGTATTCTCCCTCCTCATCATTGCCGCGAGCTTCCTTCCGCGTAACGGAATCGTCGGCAAAATCGTCGACATCGTCGTCATGGTTCTCAAGGTTCTCATCCCGGTGATGATGTTCCTTGCGGTCATGGCCCTCACGGCAGAACGCGTTGCCGGCTTCGGTTACATCTTCTTCTCCAACGAAGACGTCCGTAAAGAAGTCGCGACCCCTGCAAACCTCGCTTCCGCTTACCTTGCCATCACCACCTTGGTGTTCGACGGCATCGCCGCGGTCGCGGGCATCGTTGGTTCCTTCTTCCTCTTAAAGAAAGAAGACTAATCGATAACTCAAACAACAGTAAAGGAGGTCATTACGGCCTCCTTTATTGGCTAAAAAACATGAATCCCCGCAGAAAGAAAAACTACTTGAAGTCTTTGGCCTTAGGGCTGCTCTTAGCCACGCTATCTTCCTGCGGGGATTTTCACCATTCATCTATTACCGTTACCTTAGAAGACGGCGATTTTCACTGCAAAACCCAATCCGTTTCCGGAAATTCGGGGGAGGATTTCACCTTTTCCATCACCACTTCAATCACCAAAGCGGTTACCGGATCAAGTTATGAGGATTTCACCGCGTCTTCGTCCGTTGATCCGCAAAACGATATCCGCTTTCAGACGTTGACGTTTCATAACGTCCGCTACTCAACGGTCATAACTCTGCGCATCGAGGCAATCCAAACGCTTTCCTATGTGGGGCTTGATGAGCAATATACCGATTTTGCCCCACTCACCCACACACGGTTCAACGTGTCCACGGATTTAAGTCGGTTCAAAAAAGAAGGACACAAGCTTATTGGATACAAAGATGGGGAGGGGCAGATTGTCTCCTTAGGCAGCCGTGTTTCCCCGTCGGAAAGCGGCACCATCGCCCTGTATCCCGTCCATGCAAAAGAAACCAGCGGAACCGAGTTCTCTTATATCGAAAAAGGCAGCCGGTATCTGTCTATAGCTCGGTATAACGGCGTAGGCGGCGCGATTGTTGTCCCTGAAACCATCGATGGACGCATCGTAGATTCCATCGAACCAGAATGCTTTCAAAACGGAATATATACACAAGTTGTTTTGCCTTCCTCTTTAACCTCTTTGTCTCCGGGCGCCTTCTCTTCCTGCTCTATTGATGAGCTCGTCATATATGACGGAATTCAGTCTGTCGGTGATTCGTGCTTCGAACACACGAGTATTAATAACGTACGAATCAACGCCAAGGAGAGCCCCGCTTATATCGGCACCTATTTTGGATCTTACGCCGATAAAGTAGACCGCTTGATTGCCTTAAAAGAAAAGAAAAAGTTCGTTCTCTATAGCGGCTCCTCGACACGGTTTGGATTCGATTCCGCTTTGCTCGACGAATCTCTAGCTGACTATGACGTCGTGAACATGGGCGTCTATGCCTATACGGAATCCAAGCCTCAGATTGATGTCTTATCGCATTTCCTTAACCGCGATGACATCCTCCTTGTTTCCCCGGAATTCGACACCTTAGAAACACAGATGAACGTGGATGACACCCTCGATTTTGCCTTCTTTGCGATGTGTGAGGCCAATTACGACATCATCCGTTATTTACCGTTATCCCATTATTCAAATTTCTTTGATTCGTTCGGAGACTATCTCTCCCGCAGAAAAGCCATGGCGCGATCTCGTTATGAAGATAGCCCCTCCTTCTATGATGAAGACGGAAACCGCGTTTCACACTCCTCTTATAATGCTTATGGTGACTACTCCTTATTCCGCGAAAATAACACATCAAGAAAGAGTTTTGGCATTCGCCGTGCCTACTATAACAAATCGCATTTCCGCGCTTCGGACATCGCTTTATTTAACGCCGCCTATGCACCGCTTCAATCCCAGGGAGTGCAGGTCTACTTCGACTATTCGCCACGCATGATCACTAGCATCAGCGAGGATTCAAGCGAAGCCTCTTGGATAGAGCTTGGCGAGTATCTGCAAAAGTCCATTCCAATGCTCTTCCTCTCACGCATCGAGGATAGCCTTCTCGACCCCTATTACTTTTATGGGACCGATAACCACCTTTCCACCGAAGGAGCGAAAAAGCGGACGCAGCATGTTTTGAAGAACTTGCTTCCACTTTTATAAAAACCAAGCAAAAAATCAGAAAAATCCCGCAAAACGGGAATATGATTTCAAATATATCGTTTTTTCTAGGCAAAATCCTAGTCCTCGAGGGACTCAATCATTAAACGATAGCTTTTCTCTACCAAGCTCTTCATATACGGAACGAATGAGTCGAGCACCGGTTCCTTCATGCCGTAGAATGATCCCGTCGCGCGGCGTATCTCAACGCTCGTTCTCGTTGCGTTAAGGCCTGTTAGCAACGCATCGATGGGCAAATAAATCGCCGTCTTTAGCCCCGCCTTATAAAGCAGGAATTGAAGTAGAAACGAAGACACCCTTCCGTTGCCATCGAGGAAAGGATGGATGCAGAGGAAATGCAGAATGAACTCGAAGATGCCCTCGAATTCATCTTCCTTTGGAGCGTTGAGGTAGGAATACTTCTTCACCAAGGCTTCCATAACCTCAGGGGTCTTCTCCGCCGAGGTGGTCACATAAAAGCCCCCGTCTGGGAAGTCAAAATACGTGTTGCGGCTTTTCCAGCGGCCCCCTTCTTCGCCCGTTAAGGCACGATGGAGACCAAGGATGAAATCCGTGTTAAAAAGGTCGTCCTTATGTTCGCTTAAGAAAAGAAATGCGCGATATTGGTTTGCGGTATAGACCCGAGGGTGATCTTCTCCTAACGTTAAGGCAGAGTGCGACATGGTGTAGAGCAACCGCAGATGGGAGCCTGATTTCTCATAATCGCCTAAAAGGGGCATTAGGCACTGGTCGAGCGAAAGGAGGTCCTTAAAGGACACGTTCTCTTGGGGTTTGTGGTTCGCGATTTCCATGAGCTCTTCTATTTGCCCTTGTAATTATATAGCGGGCGTAAGATGTGCTGGATTTCCATGGTGTCTTCCACCCTTTTCTTTACGTCTTCAAGGCCGCGGTAAGCAGAAGGGATCTCGTCCAGATTCTCCTCATAAACGGTCGAGGAGCGCACTTCCGCCATTTGGCTACGGTATTCGTCCATAGAGAAGGTGGCTCGCGTTTGCTTTCGGCTATAAAGGCGTCCGCCTCCATGCGGGGCGCTGTAATTCCAATCGGGATTGCCTTTTCCCACGCCAAGCAGGCAACCTTCTTTCGCGTTGACCGGAATGATAATCGGGTCGCCTTTCTGCGCTTGGATCGCGCCATGGCGAATAATGCCGTCTTGCTCGCTGGTGAAATGGTGGCAGATATCCACTTCTTCAATAGCCTTCCATCCCAGACGCCCTAAGACGACGTCAAGAATATAGGCACGGTTTTCGCGGCATAATTCCTCGAAGATATGCATATCGAACAGGAAGTCTTCTTTGTCTTTCCCGATGATTACCGTATCTTCTAATTTCGCGTTTTCCTTGCAAACCCCTGCTTTCTCTAACGCTTTTTGGAAATAATAGTCCTTCGCGGGGCCAGAGTAGACGCCGAGCCCGTTATGGACAAGAAGGTAGAGAAAGCCATCTTCGTCTTCGTCGAGTTCAATGAAGTGATTCCCGCCACCAAGGCACCCCAAATAAACGGGCCAAGAGAAGTAATCTCGGATTGCTTCGAAGCAGCGCAGATGCGTGAAATCAAAGTCAAAGCCCGGCTCGAGATAACATTTCCTTCCCGCGGGAATCAGATGGCAGGCTTGATCGAGCAACGTAAAATCTACCTCGCTTTTCTTTACGGGAAGCTTCACGTAACGCACGCCGCACCCAGAGTCGTCTTCGATGCCTAAAATAACCTCTTCCCCTGACGTCATGGTAAAACCCGTAAGCGTGCCGTCTCCGTTAGGATGAGCATCGGGCATAATGGCGATTTTGCGCCCGCTTAACGCTGGGGAAGAGCATAACGAAAGAAGGTCGTTCCGAGCCTTTGAGGATAAATCTGGCGCGAAGTTAAAAGCGCTGCAGTATTTGCCGTTAATGATTTCCATATGCAAATTGGTCTTTGTCGGGAACAAAGTCAATCCGTCAAGGATGGCAGACGATCAAGAATTAGGAACGGGTCGCGCTGGTTTTTTTCTTATCGCAGACACCGCCAGCGGCAATGGCTTTAAGCTCTTCGTCGGTAAGTTCGACGCTTTCGCGCTTGCTGCCTTCTAAGATGCGCTCGGCAACTTTGGGGCTCACTTCAAAGCCTTTGTCGGCAAAATACTTCACCACCTCGTCCACGGTGGTCAATTTGCTCACTTCAGCGAGCAATTCGGGCGTAAGGTTTTCGATCTGTAATTTGGCCATACGTTTTCTCCTTTATGATTCGTGAGAGGAAGGAAACGGTGATGAGAGATGTTTCGCCAAGTTTGCAGCAGCCTGCCTTGCTCGGGGTAACCCGCGTAGACAAACTTGACGAACGATTGCAGGCTAGCAGCCGAAGCTGCATTCCTTACCTTCAGCATTACTTTAATGGGTAATGGGTTTCGCGTAAATGAACATATGTCCCAGCCACGTAAATTCCGCTATTTTTCCCAACCAACGGCTCATTCATTGCAACGTTTTCTAATGAAAAGCCGTTTTAGTCCTATAATCTAGCTACGAATCTTCCATGGCTCGAACTAGTGTTTTCCCAAAGATCTCACGCCAACTGCGTTATCTCATCGAGACAACGTTCGATTTTGATATGGGAATCTACTTGCAGGAGACCAAAGGTCTAGACCGGAAAAAAGTCCTCGTTTTCCGCGGCGATGGTCCTTATAAAAACGACACCGACATACCCGATAACGGAATTGTAAAAGTCGCGTTTCCCCTCGAAGAAGGAGAGACTTATCCTCGTTTTATGCACGCGAAATTCGTGTTCTCTTGCTTTGAGGGCGAAGGCGGGCAAATAGCGTACCGTCTGGAAATCGGAAGCAAGAACATCTGCGCCTACGATAACATTGAGGCCGGGGTTACCTTCATCGGCAAGCAAACAGACCAATCCAAGCCCGGCAACGAACCATTACTTCGCCTCCTTCAATCGCTTGAACCATGCCTTCAAGAGGGTATTGCTGACGTAGAGGCAAAAAGGGCTCTTTTAAAAGAAGCAATTAAGGACATTCCTTTCATTCATTTCCGAGTAGAAGAAAGGGAAGCGGCCATTCAAAGCACGCTCATTGGGGCACCCTCTTTTGTCTTCCACGGCCCACATTGTTCAGCCTTGCCCTTGCTCACGAATAAATACGACGAGTTGCTCATCGTCTCACCCTTTATCTCGCCCGATGCTCTAGCACAAGTCAAAAAGAAGCTTCCGCCAGATTCACGTTGCACCGTATTCACCAATCCGAGCACCGTGGAATCATTGCTCCACGATGGGCTTTTATCCGAACGGTACCTGTTTCTAAACACCGACCGCTTCATCCACGCTAAGTTATATCTTGCGCGCAAAGGCGAGAAATTCGATCTCTACCTCGGCTCGATGAACCTTACCGACTACGCGATAAATAAGAATCTAGAGCTCATGGTGGAGTTTCCTAACGTGCCTGAAGTCAAAAGCGTCAGTGATTTTCTCTCTTCCTTTCTTGAGCTCGACCCCGAGGAAGTGGAAGATGCTTTGCGCGAGCTGGAGCCTCATGAGGGCGAAGGCTTTTTATCTCAAGTAACGAACTATGCCTTGCGCCGCGACTACTACTTGCAGCTGCATCAAAACGAACGTGTCCGCGGAGACGATGACTTAGAAGCATTGCGGTACCTTTTATCCAAAAATTGCGTCAAAAATGTAGAAAACCTTCTAAAATCCCCTTATTTTCCATTAATTCCAACGCAGAAAACCGCGGTGACAAACGGCAAAGAACGCACTTTTTATTCCTTGCCGCATCGTGATCAATGGGACCTCGGATTAATCAATTTTGCGATGCATCGTTATGACCGAGAGTTCTCCCCTAACGTATATCTGCACGTACAGGGAAGAGGGCCAAAAGACGTCTTCTTAAAGATTCGTAACGAGAAAGAATTCAGTTCGTATTACATCCTTCGCACCGACATCCATGCCTTCGACCCTTCGATGCAAGAGGAATGGATGGTTCGTTCGGTCAAAGAGGCTTACGGATTCGATGAGTCACTCTCTTCGTTCTTGTGCCGTTACATCACCGCGAAGGACTACCGCAAGGAAGGCGATGAGTCCGTCTACCATGACGGCCCAGCCCAATGGACCGGAATGGCTTTGGCGGGTGTAATGGAGAATGTATACCTCAAAGGCCTCGACCAAGATATTGAGTCCAAATGCCCCTTTTATGTCCGCGTTGGAGACGACATTCTCGTCGGATGCAAAACCAAAGAAAACGCAGAGCAAACCCTCCATGCGATAGAAGAGGCTCTGGGAAAACGCGGATTAGCCCTAAGCAAAGAGAAGACCCTCATCGCATCCCCCTCGGAAGCAGTTCCGTTTTTGGGATATCAAGTCGAGGGCGGGGAAATCGATCTTAGCCCAGCGTTCATGAAACGAGCGAAGCAAGGAATCTTTCAACAAAGGAAAACGCTCCTTCGCTACTATTCGAAGAAGAAAGTACCCTCGGTCTTACGCTTGCCTTCACTCATTCGCTACATTGAGCGCTTCATGGATCAATATGAGGTCGAAAACCACTTCAAAGTCATCACAACAACCAAGTCGCTCAAAGTTCTCGACGACATGATTCTCGACTTAATTCGCATTGTCGCAACCGGCAAGAAAGGGAAGGACCGTTTCCGCCTTTCTCTAGATACCATCCGCCTCTTCGGCTATCGGAGCCTAGTCAATTCTTATTACCGTTTCATCAATCGAAATATGGGTGAAGATAAGCAAGGCTAAAAACGTAAAATCTCCGCAAAATTGACGAATTTCAAAATAAAAACGGGGTTTCTGCTTCGATTTCCCGTTTTTATGATTTCTGCGAATTGAACCGTTTCTGTCGGCCGCTAGATCACACAACAACCCGGTTTTTACCTGCGCTTTTGCCGGCGTACATCTTTTCGTCGGCTAACGAAATCCATTTTTCTAAAGCAATATCCTTGCTCGGGCAAATGGCCGCTCCGACTGTAATCGTGATCTTCAGTGGCTCACCGTTAACCTCGAACGGTTCACGCTCTACGCTCGTTCGTAGGTTTTCTAGCTGATCATAGTAGGAGGTCTTCCCATACGCATTTAGGACAAGGACGAACTCCTCACCACCATAGCGGCAAACAAACGCATCCTCTAAGGTTTGAGAAGCGATCTCCGCGATACGCTTCAAAACATAGTCTCCCGTGGCGTGGCCATAGATATCATTAACGTTTTTGAAGTCATCAATATCAAATAGTGCCAGCGCCTTGGATGTCTTGTCCTTAATGGTCGCGACATAGTCATATAAAGCATATCGGTTGTTGATTTGGGTCAGTTCATCGGTGCGTGAATCGTTCATAATCTGGTTTTCGAGGGATAGCGCGTACCTAAGGAACACCACCATATACGAAGCGATAAAACCAAACACCAGGATGGCGTGGGTGACGAATAAGGTGATTTCAAGCCAGGGATCGATGGCATAGTACGGAGCGTTATACCGCGTAACAAAATATAGTGTGAGGTAAAGCACCACGGATAACCCTACCCAAATCAACGACTTTGTCGCGCTGGAAATCTTCGAGAAATACGAGGTAAAGAACGAAACGACGCAAAGGCCAATCAGATAAAAATGGAAGCCTGTGTCAAAGCCAAGCATTACGGTCGCGACGGAAACGAAGACAAAGAACTCGTTGCCGCACAGTAACGCATAGAGGTAGTACTTTTGCTTTTTAAGCACCAAGAAGAAAGCAAGGTAAATCGCAATAACCGCTGCATCGACGGCAACCATGATGTAAAGTTTGGCAATCAAAAACAAAACCAAGTAGAAAACGTGTATGAACAAATACACCGTGTTGGCTACATAGCACGTTTTGCTGATCGTCTTGTAGTGTTGTTTCTTATCTACTGCGAGGTCCATTCTTCTAAAAATGATAAGCGTTTATTCTCTCCATTTCAGCACCTTAACGCATAAAAAATGCGGAAAATCGCGCCAACGGTAAAATCCGGATTGAAGAAAAGGGGCGGTTGAAGTTCGGCTACCCGCTTCCGAACGGGCAAGACGCGGGACTATTCGCTAGGACGGCCCATCAAAAAACGAGGCCGATTCAAGTGATATTTCACCACGAATTTCTATAACTTTTAAATACACGGCCCTGCTCTTTTTGCTTCTAGCTGTCCATACGAATCGAAACGGCGTGGGGCATCGTAAAAGCCATCCTCTATCAAAACGCCTCACTGTGCAGTCAAAAAATGAATCGTAGGGCGCAGGCGCCAAACAATCGAGTTTTCAGGAACAACGAATCACTGAGCCTTTTTACGACAGATATAAAGAAGGTGGTCGGAGGCGCCAAGGAGCTCTCGCTTTTCGGCAAACGCTAAATACCACGCAGCAAAACGGGGAAAGTCCTCGTCTGTGATCAAAAAGTCGGACCGGTTTTCTAATGGCTCGAGCAAACCATCCACGCCGGCTGTAGTAATCCATTCCACGGGCTTATCACGGAAGAGATCTTCAAATTCAGTAATGTCATAGCCAGTAAAGAGCTGTTCTTGGAAGTGACGGACGCGGTAGTCCGTTGTGAAGTTCATCTCCTCACCCGCCTTCCAGTCCCCATTGAGGTAATTTGCGTACATGATGGCGTAAACCGACAAAAAGGCGAAGAGCATCACGCCGCCTGGTTTTGTCACGCGGATGGCCTCGTCAATCGCGCGATGAACGTCTCTTTCTTCGTAGAGATGGTACATCGGCCCAAAAAACAGTGTCACATCAAAGGAGTTATCCATGAAGCGGCTAAGGTCTGTCGCATCCCCTTGAAAGGAACAAACGTTATCAATTCCTTGGCTGTGCTCTTTGAGAATCGCAAGGTTGCTCTCGACGAGTTCTACCGCCGTCACATCCATGCCCTCTTTTGCTAGAGCAATGGAATATCTGCCAGTTCCCGCGCCGACCTCAAGTATCTTGGAACCTCTCGTCGCGTAACGATGAATATAGGCCATCGTCGTCGCATATTCGAGTTGGCCATGACGCGAGCGCAAGGTTCGCGTATCCTCGTCATATTGTTCGTAGAAGCTGCTGATAAACTCTTTGCGATCGCTCATAGGTAGTCCTTTGCGTCCCTGTTTTTACCATATGGCCAATCAATGTATAGCCCCTTCCGCATATTTTGTATCTTTTCCTTGTGAAAAGGCGCTGATAGAAAATAAACCGCGCAAGGCGATTTATTCCTTTGATTTGCGTTGTCGATCGAGAAGCTCGTTCTTCTTCCGCAGGGCTTCGAGGTAAGTCGACTCGTCATCACTCATGTTCCACTCTTCTTTATAAAGGCGCAGCAAGCGGTCATAAGTTTCGATTTCCTTGTCTACATCGCCCATGATTTCGCATATCGCGATGATGCCGAGTAGGTCGTCGCTGTAGCGAGGCCTGCGGGCGCTTCTTGCAAAAGCGTCTTCATAGAGTTGAACGGCTTCTTTATACCGCCCTTTCTTTGTGTAATATTGGGCCATTTCAAAGCAATATCCATCACAGTTTCCATAGTCTTTAGCAAGGCTATTCATGATCTCATCCGCTTCTTTTTCGTCGCAGCGCGCCAAAGCAATTCCAGCGCGGTAAGCCTCAGTGATGATGACGTCATTTGGATGAGGTTCTTTCTTCTTGCTATAGAGGTCTTTGAGTTTGTTCAGGTAGAACGTCGCTTCTTCAACGCGGCAGTCGTCGATGAGGTTCCAAATGAGGTGGTGGTAGGGCTCGATGATTTCGGGGTTATTCTCCACCACTTCTTTGTAGAAATTGATGATGCCGCTATGGTTGGAGATATCCCAATCCCAGCAAGCCCCCGCCTCAGCTTTGCTCACCATCCATTGAGTGTTCTCTCTTTTCTCCGGCCCCAAGCGGATGGCTTCCCGGCCGTATTTGCTGACCTTTTTCGCGTCGCTCATCATGCGGTGGGTATAAAGATAGGCGAGGAGATAATGAATCTTTTGGTTTTTCGGGCTTTCTTCAAGTTGATCTTTTAAGAACAACTCAATGTCGCCAAACTCGCGAGGCGTCAGCTCTTCGATGACATCGAGTTTGTTTTCGATCCGTTCCAGCTTCTGCTCCAAGGACAAATCAAAGAGTTCATCAATGGTGACGCCGAAGGCTTCTGAAAGAGCCGGAAGAAGGGTGATATCCGGTGTAGTAACTTGGTTTTCCCACTTAGAAACGGCTTGGGAAGAAACGCCGAGTTTATTGGCTAATTCATCTTGGGTATATCCGCACTTCACCCTTAATTGCTTGATTTTGCTTGCTAATTGCATGGATGTTCCTCCGTTCTCGTCAACATTCTACGAAAGGGGGCGGGGCAAATCGATAACCCAAAAAGATAGTTGTCTATCCAAACGGTTGAATGGTCATCGGCAACGCATCGTTGCCCCCACCTTGCATAGTAACCATCAGGTTTCTATACTTCGTAGTTGCGCGTAAACCATCGCGCCGAAAGGAGGGATTCCATGCATCATCACCACACGCACATCTCTTCCACCCATCATCACCATCACCACTTTCATCACAGTACTTCTACCACCGATTTCGAGCAGTTATCCTATGAGCAGCAGGTCAAGGCGATGAAGGTGACGATTCCCATGGGTATTTTCGTTATCCTTTTCTCCATTGGCTTTGCCGTAGGCGGAGCGGCTATGGTTCTGAGCTCAAAGGTAATTCCCATTTTCGTCATCATTCCATTTTTGGTAGTCCCCATAATACTTATCGCCGTCAGCGTCATTCAAATCGTCCGCGCCGTTAAATTCCTGAAAAGCGAGCCTCCTCTAGAACAAGAGAAAAACGCTGATGACGCAGGGGACGAGTTCTCTGATCCGTCTTCCTTTTAATCGATACGTAGGTATATTTTTTACGAAATCTTTTCAAATCCCGCCGTTTTGCGACGCTTTTGAGATTTTTCGCAAGAATTACGGGGCAAATGCACGCTTCAACTTTCTTATCCCCTCGATATAGTTAACACATGGCTTCCACGACTCTATATCACGCAAGCAAAACGCCCATCTTAGAGCCAAGCCCCTTCCATGGCCGCAAAAACGCCGACATGGGGCAAGGGTTTTACTTATCGCCCGATGAAGAATTTTCCTTGTTATGGGCAAAAGAGGGTTGGTACATCAATGTGTATGAATTTCGTGATGACGGCCTTAAGGTCGAGACGCTAAAAATCAATGAGCGATGGTTCGACACCGTCTTTCAAAACCGAAACTTCGCCCAAGACGCATATTCAGACGCTGACGTCGTTATCGCACCGATTGCCAACGACACCTTGTTCGACCTCGTCGGAATCCTCACCAGCGGATTCGTACCTAAGCCCGTCTGTCTCAAGGTGCTTTCGCTTGAACCAAAATTCACGCAAATCGTGTTGAAAAATCAAAAATCCATCGCAAATCTCCGTTTTCTAGATTCGCGTATTGTCACCAAAGAGGAGGCGAAACGAAGTCAGATCAAAGCCGATAAACTCTCGGAAGAATTCCTAAGTAAAGCAATGAAGGCCTTAGGCCATTACGGCGACATTTTGTCTTAACGGTGCCTTTTGTTTACCGCTACTTCAGCACATGAGTTAGCCTCTTTTCTCTTGGCTTTGCGTAACTTCGTAGATTTATGAATGCGTCAGGCATCAATCTATCGCCGATTCTCTTTAGTTTTGCTGCGAAAGAGTTTTAACATAGGCGCATGAACAAAATCTTCGAAAACGAATTCCTTGGGAACGCCCGCATCGGGGTAAAGCCTTTCCGCTGCCATTACATCCCTTTTGCCAAAGGGGATAAGCCGCATTACGTTCGCGGCATTATCGATAAATACAGTAGCAGCGAGGTTCTCTCCCTAAATGGCGAGTGGGCATTCAAAGCACATGAAAAGTACCAAGATCTTGTCGAATTAAACGAACCGCTCCCCGACACCATTCCCGTCCCCTCCTGCGTGCAGTGCCACGGCTATGACCATACCCAATACCTGAACCTTACCTACCCCTTTCCCTTTCATCCGCCCTATATCGATATCGATAATCCACTGTTCCATTACCGAAGAACGGTCCATATCGAAAGGTCAGGCCATTATGATTTGGTCTTCGAGGGCGTTGATAATGCGTTCTACCTCTTCGTTAACGGCGTAAAAGTCGGTTATTCCAATATTGCCCATTCCAAAAGCGAATTTGATGTTTCTTCTTATCTCAAGGAGGGCGATAACACCATCGACGTTCTCGTGCTCAAATGGTCCGCCTCTTCCTATTTTGAAGACCAGGATAAATTCCGCTTCTCGGGCATCTTTCGCGACGTCTATCTCCTGCATCGCCCCGAACGCCACATCACCGACTACCGATTCATTACCAAGAAAAGAGGGAAAGATGGTGTCTTTGTTTTCCAAAATCTGTCGGACGTATCCATCGAAATCAAATTCCGCGACATCAATGAAATCATAGGGCCTCATGACGAGATTTCCTTCGTTATATCTAAGGCTCGCTTCTGGACCGATGAAGACCCTTATCTTTATTCCTTCACCCTTTCTGGCGAAGGCGAAGAGATTCATGAACGGATTGGCATCCGTGAGGTCTCCACTTCTTCTGGCGTCTTTAAAATCAACGGCAAGCACGTCAAGCTTCGCGGCGTAAACCGTCATGAATCCAATCCACGGACCGGCATGACCGTCACGATGGAGGACACCTACCAAGACCTTCGTCTGATGAAAAAACTTGGCATAAATGCCGTACGCACTTCCCATTATCCCAATATCCCTGAATTCTATGACCTATGCGACGTCATGGGCATCTACGTCCTCGATGAAGCAGATTTGGAAACCCATGGGGCTTCCGAAGTCAAAGGCCAATATGACCCAATTCACTGGAGACAGTTTGCAGACAACATGGAGAACGAAGAGGCCATTTATACCCGTGAAGTCTCCCTATTTGAACGCGATAAGAATCGGACGTGCGTCGTCATCTTCTCTTTAGGAAACGAATCTTCGTATGGCCGTTCTTTTGAAAAAGGCCTCGATTATTTATCCAAAGCCTCAGACCGGCCCATCCATTATGAAGGCGTCTATAACTCCACTAAGGAAGACGATTATTATGACCCTCGCTTTAGCTTCGCTTCGCGCATGTACCCTAGCCCTGAAGAACTAAAGCAAAAGCATTTGGATAATCCTCGGGAAACCCGGCCCATCATCATGTGTGAGTATTCGCATGCGATGGGTAATTCTAACGGCGATTTGCTCGATTATTGGAAACTTTTCGACTCCTCGCCCCGCTTCGCTGGCGCCTTTGTGTGGGAATGGTGCGACCACGCGGTTATTGTCGATGGCAAACTCCGCTATGGCGGCGATGATAACGACTATCCTAACGACGGCAATTTCTGCGTTGACGGGCTTGTAACCCCTTACCGCAGACTCAAGTCCAACACGCTCGAGCTATCCGCGATATACCATGGCAAACGAAGCATTGCCCCGCTCGTTGACAAGACCAAGTCGTTCCACGCGCCCGTTTCTAAAGCCAAGGTAACCTTTTTAGGGGATGATGAAACCGGCGAGCTCAAGGAAGTCTTCGTAAACGGCAAGCCCATATTTGTTTCAGGCTTACGGCTCAATTTCCTACGCGCATTCTTGGATAACGACGCCCATGAACGAGGCACAAGCTATCCCTTGATTAAGAACGCAAAGCGCGTAATCAAAGCCATCCGATGCGAAGATTCTGTCCTGGAATACGAAGGAGAGCTATCCAACGAAAGGCCACTGCTCCACTTCTCCGTTACCTATACTTGTCTTGGGAATGAACTGGAAGTGAAACTGTCCTATAAAGTTCTCGACGGAGACCTCCTTGTTCCTCGAGTTGGAATCACCTTCGCCAAAAAGCGTCGCAGTAAGAAATATGCCTTTTTCGGTTATGGCCCGGGCGAATCCTATATCGATAAGCGCATCCATAACCAAATGGGCGAATTCACCGCGGTTATTGGGGCGGAGAGTCCGAGCAACCTAAAACCGCAGGAATGCGGTTCCCATTATGGGTCGAGCTATCTTAAGATGGACCAACTCTCCATCACTGCAGATCAGCCTTTCTCCTTCTCGGTTTTGCCTTTTTCCCGCGAAGGCCTTGATCAGGCTCGACATAACTATGATTTAGTCGATGCAGGCCTTGCGCACTTCTCCTTAGACGTTGCCATGGCAGGCATCG
>JAFVCC010000029.1 GCA_017479485.1 Bacilli bacterium | reverse complement strand
AGCTTCTTAACGGGTGAGTCCTCTTTGCAATCGAAGTGGAGCTGATAGGTGAATTCCTGTTGGTAGGAACGCTCATCCATATATTGGACGGGACTTTCGACGGCGCAATGGGGAATCTCGACGTGGACCGCTCCTTTTAAGGGCGAGGTAATCGCGTCTTCCACTCGCCCCTTGGCGAAAGACCAACCGTGGTTTAATGAAATGTTCATAGCTAAAAAGAGTTTACCTTTTCCCATTCTTCTTTCCTAGAGAAGACCGAAATGGCACGCCAATCTCCAAAAGGGTGTCTATATAAAGAAGAAAGAAAAGCGCCGCAAGCGCTGCGGCGCGACGAGTTCGAATCAGCCCTTCAAGCAGTCGGGCATTTCGGAAATGACGCCCGATTTAAGAAGTTTTTTGAATATTTTCTTCTTTTTCCGCTCGTCTTTTTTCCGGACGCGGTTTTGATTGACGTCAAGTCCCGCCTTATGGTCTTCGATGGCACTAGTGAACATTTGTTCCATCTTTTCCACCATGCGGGCGAGGTGGTAGGAATTGCCTTCGCGCTCATAGGCTTTGGAGAGCTTCTCGCGCTCCTTGGGGTGTTCGATGAAGTATTCGATGCCCTCACGGAGAGAATGCGCTGAGCCGTGGCGGAAGAGACAGCGCGGGGAAAGGGAGAAGGAAGAGGTCGCGGAAGCCTTCGCGTCGGAGATGACGGGCACGGCGCCGCAAGCGATGGCTTCGATCGCAGAGATGCCTTCGATTTCAAAGTCGCTCGCATGGACATAGATGTCGGTATGGCAAAGGACGTCGCGGAGCTGCTCTTGGTTGCAGAACTTGATGACGATGCCGTTGGCGAGGCCTTTCTTTTCCGCGAGTTTCAATAAGTGCTTTTCCCATGGTCCTTTGCCGCAGAGGACCAGCTGGATGCGCGAATTGTATTTGGATTTGGCGATGGCCTTGATGATGAGATCCTGCCGTTTCTCTGGCGCGAGACGTCCCGACATCGTGACCACGATCTTATCCGCGTATTCGCTCGGCTTTTCGCTTTCGACGCGGTGGAAGTAGGGGATGATGCCGTTAGAGATGACGTGGAATTCGTTGTTGCGGTAATTATGGGCGACGAGTTCGCTGCGGATCATCCACGAGGGGCAGTGGACATGTCGGACGTGGTCGAATAAGTACCGGCGGAAGGAGTAGTAAAGGATGTTATTGAGGATCGGCAATTTGCCGCAGTGGATGGCACTAGTGATGTTTTGGGGTTGCAAATGGAAGGCGCAGGAAACCGGGACGTCGAGTACCTCGGCGATAAGGCGGGCCACCGAACAGAGTTTAAACGGGATGAAGAGGTGGACCAAATCCGCCCCCTTAATTGCTTCGTAGATGATCTTCGGGTCGCATTTGACGAAATTGAAGCCATCCTTGGTGATGAGTCCTTCAAAGATTGGGAAGGTGTAATGGGGCAAGCCATAATAGGTGAAATCGCTCTTTTGGTCGGGCTTTAGTTTTTCCCCGAGCATGATGATTTCGTGGCCTTTTTTCTTGAGCTCCTGCGCAAAACGGTAGCACGTCGCGCCGGTGCCGTTGGTGATGGCGTTGCAGCATTCCAAGACGAAGACGATTTTCATAGGCAAATAACCTTAAACATTTTTATCGCTTTTTGCTATTGCTTTCTTCGCTTGTCTTAGACGAATGGGGAAGAACGTATGTTAACTCGTGATGCAAATACCAATCCCCTGGAAAAAAACGTACGGGCATTATCGCAGCCTCTAGGGTTTCCCATTTATCCGAGACCGAAAGAAGCATAGCCCTCGCAAAAATAGGGCAATTTGCTGAACTATTCGCATCACAAAAACTGCTGCAATGCAACGATGATCCCGACTCTCAACGCCATATCTTTTACCCATCTTCTTTCCTTTATGTGATAATAACCGCGCCTTGCGTTGCGAGGATTACAATGAAAGAAAAGAAGACTGTCTACTATACCGACGCCTTGACCGACGATTTCGCCGGGACCAAGATTACGCGAAAGCCTCTTCCCGAGAACTTTCGCTATGCCCATAAGGACATCTTCTCGCGCTTTTTCTCGTGGCTTCTATATTGGGTCGTCGCGATTCCCGTCCTCTTCCTCCCCGTCAAACTCATCTATGGCATCAAGGTGAAGGGCAGAAAAAACCTGCGCATGATCCGCCACAAAGGCTGTTTCTTCTATACCAACCATACCCAGATTGTCGACGCGATGCTCATCCAGCTTTTCGTCGCCGGCCCACGCCGCACCTACATCGTCGCCGATCAAGACGCGACTTCGATCCCCGGCATCCGTTACCTGGTCCAGCTGCTTGGCTGCGTCCCCGTCCCCGAAACCCCAAAGCAGCATAAGGACTTCGTCGAGTGCCTCAAATACCGCATCAAGCAGCGTCGCGGCATCTCCATCTTCCCCGAAGCCCACATCTGGCCTTATTGCACCCGCATCCGCCCCTATACCGATGCGAGCTTCGTCTACCCGGCGGAACTTGGTTCCCCGGTGGTGCCTGTCTGCACGACGTATCGCAAGCATAGGCTATTCAAGAACCGTCCTCCCAAGATGACCGTCCATGTGGGCAAACCCATCTACCCCGATGCCGACTTGTCCCTTCCCGAGCGCAAAAAAGCCCTCCGCAACCGCGTCTATGACTTCATGATCGACATGGCTTGCGAAGACGAGAACGTCGAGTATATCCGCTACATCAAGCGCCGCGACGAAGAAATCAGTGCCACAAAAGGCGAATCAAGGTAAACTATTCCCAAAGGGGGTAGCCCTCATGGATGAAATCCGAAAAGAAAGCGACGGATCGATCCTCGCGATCGACTACCGTATTTTCGGTTACGATGGCTACCACGAGGGAGGCTATGTCGAATACCGCTTCGAGAAAGAAGAAGCGGATAAATTCCTTGCCCTCCTTTCCCAAAAGGAACCCCATAACGACCCCCTCACCGTCTTAAAGCGCCTCAAAGAAGATGAGATGACGATGCTCGCGGAGACCAATTTCATCCGTTACGTCCGCACCAGCCGTTCCGAATAGCCTGCGCTCATTTCCTTTTGTCAAAGCCCTGTGTTATTGGGCTTTTTTAACATATCGATTTGGTAGAAGAACGTTTCGCAATAACGGGCAACCCATTTCGATCTGGGTGGCGGATTTGACGCGCCAGGGCAAGGGGAAGCATCCGCTTTAAGCTCAATTTGCATGGGTCACTTTATCCGTCACGGATGTCATGGTCGTCTTCGAAAAATATTAAGGATTATTAAAAATTATTAAGGAGATTCCGAAATATTAAGAATTATTAAGAAATATTAAAAACTATTAAAACAAATTTAAATTATTAAACTTTATTAAACATTATTAAAAACGCTTGAATCGCCATATAACCTGACTTTGGGATTCAAACCAAAAATCTAGTGTAATGGCTATTTGATCTTATATTTGAGATTGAATAGTTTTTTGGTTTGGGAAGGCGATAGATACATATAATCGGCATTGAGCTTATACATCTCGCATAATTTGGTCACGTTTGCCGTTTTCTTGGTTAGGTTGACGTTCCTGTCCTCGCCTTTGAATAGCTTGAATCCCCTGATCAAATCGATCAACTCATAAGTGGAAAACACGTTTTTATAGACCTTTTCCTCCAAAAGCCTAAGGAGGGTGATCGCGTAATAGCAGATTAGGAAATGCCCGTAAATGGATTCCCTTTTCTGCAAATACACCGGCCTGGCGTCCAACTCCGATTTCATGATCCTGAACGTGTTCTCTATCTTCCAAAGCTGGTGGTAAACCCGGTATATCTCACGCTTCGACATGTTCGTTTCGCTGGATACGATGAGGTTATATCCGGCGTATTTGAGGTCCTTGTCTATTTTTTCCTGGTTGATCAGGACGCTTGCCTTCTTGCCCTTTCCATCAACGAACCTCACATATTTGGACGATTCGCCGTATTCCTCCTTCTTGGCCTCCGAATGGCATAGGCCTTTGGCCTTTTCCACCAGCCTGTTTATCTCTATCCTCTTTTTGGCCGCCAAGGAGGGGTTGAACGTCGCGACCCTCTTCTGTTTGACCCTGACGGTCGCCTTCCTTCCGTCCTTGCCGGTCACCTTGATGGGGAACTCGTCGACGCACGCCTTGATTTTGTATAGGAGGTTCCCTTCGCTGTCCTTTACTTCTTCGTAGCCGTTGTCCAAAAGGACCCAGTTTCTCTCCTCTTCCTCCAATTGGAGGACGGATTGGGAGAAGATGTACCCGTCTTTGTTCAGGAGGGCGTCGTAGATATTGTCCCCGCAGTTCAGTCCTTTGTCCGCGACCTGGACGGTTTTGCCCTTTATGCCGTTTTGCTCCTTCATCTCCCTGATCAGTTCCCTGATCTTCGGCTTTTCGGATTCGTTCCCCGGATACATCCTCATGCTGAGCGGGATGGCGTCCCCGTCGAGGAGAAGGGCCTGCCCGATGATCGGATTGGGCCTGTTTTCCTTGCTCGGCCCCCTTTGCCTGTCGTCCTTTTCGAAGTCGATCTCGAAATAGTAGTTGGTGCAGTCGAAATAGGATTT
>JAFVCC010000028.1 GCA_017479485.1 Bacilli bacterium | reverse complement strand
TCGAAACCTTATGGATCTTGCTCGCCATCGCGGGAGGCAGTGGCCTATATTGCTTCATCGTCGGCGAGATCTCGCGTAACAATAGCCAGATGGATAAACTCTGGTCTTTGTTACCCGAAGTCTATCTCTGGGTCATGGCGGCACGTTCGGGAATGAATCCGCGCATTACCATCATGGCCATCTTGGCTACCTTATGGGGCATCCGCCTTACCTTCAACTTCGCTAGGAAAGGTGCTTATAGTTGGAAGTTTTGGGCGGGAAGAGAAGATTACCGCTGGATCGTCTTAAGAGAAAACAAGAGCTTCCAACCGCATTATAAGTGGGCGTTATTTAATTTCTTCTTCATCTCGATTTACCAGAATCTCTTAGTCCTTGCGATTACCTTACCCGCCTTAGTCAGCATGAATAGCGAGGCTTCCTTAAACTGGATCGACTTACTCGCGACAATTCTTGTTACTTTCTTCTTAATCATTGAACTGATCGCCGACGAGCAGCAGTGGGCCTTCCATAGCAAGAAGCATAAGTTATTAGCCGAAGGAAAGAACTTAGAGGAACTCCCTGCTCCCTATAACCGTGGCTTTAATACGATTGGCTTATGGGGGCATTGCCGTCATCCGAATTATGTGGGGGAGCAAGGTATCTGGTTAAGCCTCTATGTATTCTCTATTGCTGCGGGTATCGGCATCTTTAACTGGAGCCTTATTGGGGCGTTACTTCTCATCGTGCTGTTCTTAGGCTCCTCCACCTTTGGCGAAGGCGTCAGCGCCTCCAAGTACCCCGAATATTCCTTATACCAACGCCAGGTACCAAGATATCTATTCTGGAAGAAGTATCGGGGCGAAAGAAAAGAAGAAGCCAAGGAAGAGGCCTAAGCTATTCGGACTTTCTTTATGGTTCGCCAAAGTGCGGGAATATTCCCGCCTTTTTGATGCACTATGCCGTCGCTTAAAAAAGAAGAAACGGTTTTCGTTCTCCTAGCGGCGTGGATGCGTTTTTGCCCTTAAGAGAATATGCCTATGCCGTTTCGTCCGGGACGATTTCGCTCGACACCTCGATATGAGACGAATCGAAAGCGAATCCATAGAGAATGATGGGGTGAGCTTTACGCTGCTTGAGTTCGTCATAATAATGCTGCTTTTTGATCTGCTTTAAGGCTGCGGCGCTTCGCTGCTTAAGTCGCGCTTGGGATAACACGGTGAGGGAATGCTTGATTTCGATGATGATGCCCATTTCACCTTCGTTTTTCGGGGAGATGGAAATGTCGCACCTTCCTTCCTTGCCGTTGACCTCGCTTTTTACGATGGATTTATCGAAGAGAATCGCGACGATGCCGAGGGTGAGAATCTGATAATTCTTCCAATCCGAAAAGTCAAAATAACTGAAGCAACGAAGAACATATTCCTCAAAGATCGAGGCGACCATCGCCTCGTTCGCAGTGGAAAGCGCGGTCCTTAGGGCGTCAGGAAGCGCGGAGACATCGCCGTTAAAATAACGGTTCGCGATTTCGCTTTTAAAGATATTGGCTACTTCTATGTTTGGGGTTGTCAAGATATAGGCGCCATCGTCGAGCTCTTCTTTGACCGTGAGGTATCCTGCGCCGACCAAAAACGAGGCCAGCGAGGATTTGCCGCTTTTTAAATCGGAATAGCTAAGCGAAGTATCCAGCGTCACCGGGGAAGGCGTTTCGTTGCAGGTGTCCATAATGAGTTCATTGACACTACGTTCGTTGCCTTCGGCCAAGGTATAGACAAGACTATTGGAACCGGTATTTTTCCAATAGAAGCGGAACTTTCCCGCTCCATCGACGAAGTTTAAGACGGACCAAGGGTTAAAGAGCCTCTCCTCCCCAAAACGATAGCCGCCATAATAGGAGGCGACTTTTTCTAGGGACACGTTCAACTGGTAATAATCCAGCAATCCCTGGACCTCCTCACCGCTAAAGCCGAAATAGGAGGACAGACGGTTCTCAAGCACCGAATAAACGCGCAGATTATTGAGCCCAGAAAACAGGGATTCCTTCGCGATTTGGATCACTCCAGTCACCAAAGCGAGTAGGAGATTGTCATTTCCTTTAAGCGCGGCGGTATAAAAGGATTTGCAAAAGAGGATCGCCTCTTTGTAGTAACCATTATCAAACGCGCTTTGAATCGGGGTGTCATATTCATCAATGAGAAGAACGACTTTCTTTCCCGTCGCTTTGTGCATATAGGCGGTCAATAGTTCCAAAGAGTTCATTAACGTTGAACGCGGCGCGGCTCCTTTGGAAAGCACCTCGACGTTTTCCATCTCGAAAGGAGTGATGGACCGAGACAAGAGGTCATAACGCTCGATGAACAATTTGGATATCTCTAACGCGATCTGCCCATAGAAGTCATCGATGGTGGCGGCGGTGATTCCTTTCATACTCAAGTGGATGACGGGAGCGGAATTGATATAGGTCTCATATTGGTCCCATTCCTGAGCGATTCTTTTTCCATCGAAATAGGGGTGGCTGTCTTTTTCCATATCGAAAAAGGTTTCCACCATCGATAGCGCGAGCGATTTGCCGAATCGGCGCGGACGCGTAACTAAAACGGTCGCATTTAAGTCATACTCAACCAAGTCTCTGATGAGAAGCGTTTTGTCGATGTAGTAACACTTTAAGGCGTTTACGTAGTTTTCAATTCCAATGGGCAGTTTGAGCATATCTTGATCCTTTTCTGTATTTTACCGATAAATTGGGAACTTTCCAACGATTTCCAGTCATTTCCAAAAGTTTCCAACGATTTCCAAAATGTTCCAAACGTTTCCAAACGTTTCCAAAAACACATTAGCAGTGCAGTGGGGTTGTTTAGCAGTAGTAAAGGACAAAAGTGAAAATCGTGGTACTGCAAACTTTTTATCTCTTTTGACGCTTCAAAACGACCTTGTAAACAGGGCTCAGGATGCCGCCTTGCCAGTGGCCTTCGATCGCTGAAACGACCTCCCAGCCCTTCGATGTGTATTCGCGAAGCTTGTTGTTCAGCGCGTCAGGGTTTCTGCCCCAATAACGGCATGTACCAGATGACCTTCACTGACTTTGGCAACGTCTCCGTCATGGTGGGCGACAGCAAAAACAAGACATGTGCTGGCAGCTATATCTATGAGCCCGACGAAAACGGAGTCATCACCTTTCGCGACCCCGCGGCCTTCCTATTACAAAGTCGCTCCTTTGGACGTGAGCAAGCCGATGTATTTTAATTCCTTTGCCATCGACTTCACCTGCATCGAAGACCCCGGATACGTCGTCGAGAGCAAAACCGAAAGCGATGGTTTTCTTGCTCATAATTTGACTGCCCTATTGACTGCCTTAATATACTGCCTTGATTGTCCATTTTGCGGGATTAGAACCGGATAGTAAATATCCGATGTCTCCCAAGGATATAGTCATACCACCGTGTCCCATTTTTACAGGGTGGCATGGTGCCTTATGGCCTAAGGCAAGACAAAGGCAATACTATAACTCCGTCTTCTCTTCGAAAAGCGAGATTGCCGTCAGTCAGAACCACCTTGCAGCTCGGCATTCCGATTCTAACGTTCGGATTATCGTTCTTATGCTGTTGAATCAGTGCCTCCAGAGAATTCAGGTGCGCGGCCCCCTCTTCGATGAATCCGTCTCCGCATTTGCACTCGAAGAGACCATAACGTCCGTCAGGGAGATGGATGACGAAATCGCATTCCAGTTTAAAGCGATCGCGATAGTAGTTCAGTTCCCCATCGTACTTGGAGGCGTAGACGCTTAGGTCACGGCCACAGAGCGACTCGAAAAGATACCCTCTGGTGATGTAATCCTTCGAAAGCGCCTCTTCCCCCAGATTCAAAGCAGCGCAGGCGATTGAGGGTTCAAAAAACTCCCTCTTTGGCAAGGATCTGATCGAGGTTGCGCTTCGAACGTTTGGGTTCCAAGCAGGAACCTCGCGAAGGACGAACAACCGCTTGAGCCCATTCAAGTAAAGATAAAACGTCGAATCCGCTACGGGGTGGCCCGATTCGGCCATATCTGAGATGATGGTCTCATTTTTCACCGGAATCGTTATATTCCTTGCGAGGGACCGAATCAAAGCCAACGCGGTGCCGGGGTCAACCTCCATCCCCGTTGCTTCCTTCAAGTCGGTCGAGCATATGCCGCGCAACGCCTGCTTCCCATAGATCAAGGGGTTGCTCTTCTCGTTGAGCACAGCCACCGGCCATCCGCCTCGAACCATCGCATGCGTGATTCCGCTTTTGGACAGCTTCGCCCTCCCGGAAATCTTCGCCCCCGGGTCGAATAGGGAAATAAACGAAACGTCTCCGGACGATTCGCCGGATTCGAATAGCGACATTGTCTCCATGTCGATGGTCGAAATCCTCATGGTCCCAGTATGTTTGGTGTTCCCCTGCTTTGGGGAATACGAGCCCGTGAGGATAAACAAAGAGGTTTTATCCGGGCTGCGGTCACAAAACCTTCGGACCGCATCCCATGTGGCGGGATAGACCTGCCACTCGTCGATAAGATGTGGCTTTTCGCCTTCTAGGAAAGCCCCGACATCGCTTTTCGCGATCATCTCGTACTCATTTTGACGCTCATAGTCGTCAAGGTAGATCGCCGACCTAGCGAAATGCTCAGATGTTGTTGTTTTCCCCGACCATTTGGGCCCGCGAATCAAAACGGCCCCGAATGCATCGAGCTGCTCGGACACCCGTTCATCAAGGACCCTTGGGCGATAGTCTTTCGTTTTCTCGGTTTTCACATCACAAATTATCCTAGTCCATCCGCTTCTTTGCAATATCCATCGGAGTGATTTGGAGTTTTTCATCGGAGTGATTTGGAGTTTTTCATCGGAGTGTTTTGGATAGGTTCTGCGCGAGCACGACGGCGAATTTGCGCTGGATTTCGTTCCGCACCTTGTCAATCGTGACCCCCTCGATGGTCGGAGACAGCTCTTCGAGGATGTCCTTTGCCTTGATTCCTGGCCTTTTTGCAACGGCGTGAGTATGGCCAATCCAAGGTCGCTGATATCCTCTTTTATTTCGTCGTTTATTTCGTCATTTATTTCGTCATCACCCGCCTTCTTTTTGGCATTGAGGTTCGGCAGGCGAACGAAGAAGAAGTTCTCGGTCGATTCAAAGACGGGCTTTTCCTCGGAAGATGCATATGCTCCTCTGATTCTGGGGATGCCCGTTCCGAAGTTCGCGATATAGCCTAGCTTATAGAAAACGTTCACCAAACGAGGGTTCCTATAGGTCTGAACGCCCATTAAGAATACGGGAATAAAGACAAAGCCCTTTTCCTCTTTAGACACAATTATACATGAGCGGTTTTTTGCGTTTTTCGAATTTTCCGCTCAGTTATAAATGCTTGCTATGCTTTGGGTTTCACGCAATCACGTATCTAAACCATGACGCAAAGTAAGCCCCTGCAATCGAGAAGACGCCTTTAAAGTAGTGTAGCTCCCGTTAAACAAAGAAACCCAATACTGCAAGAAAAGCCCTTATCACTCTCAGAATGAACCTCGACTATCGCGGCGTTTAAACAAGATGACGCTCTTACACATGGGGCGCGATGCAGAAGGTCCCCATATGTATCATCAGCCGTATCGCCATGGTTTTCTTGTTTACGGCTGACGATACCTTCTTATGTACCGCGGTCGTTCGGGTTAACTCTCATGAGTTTCGAAAGAGTTTTTCTTTAGTTTCAAATGAGTTTTTACCGAGTTTTTGGATAGTTTTTCCGGTTTTTTGTTTCGTCTTTTCTAGAAAGCGATGCAAAAAAGCCCCTCATTCGATAAGGGCTGTGCTCATAAACCGTGAATATCGTAAATAGCCGCATGGGTTCACAGATCCATGCGGCTATATGCGTTATTCCACGGTGACGGATTTCGCGAGGTTACGGGGCTTATCGACGTCGAGGCCTTTGGCCATGGAGACGTAATAGGCGAGTAACTGTAAGGGCAAGACGGATAAAGAAGGGGCGAAGTGGGGGTCGATCTTGGGTAAGGAGATGAGGGTGTTCGCGGTCTTCTTGACGATCTCTTCTCCCGACATGTCGATGGCGAGGAGATTCGCGCCTCGAGCTTTCACCTCAACCATGTTGGATAAGGTCTTCTCAACGAGTTCTGGCTGCGTCAAGATGCCGATGACGAGGGTGCCGGGCTCGATGAGGGAGATGGTGCCGTGCTTTAGTTCTCCAGCGGCGTAGGCCTCGCTGTGAATGTAGGAGATTTCCTTAAGCTTAAGACTGGCTTCTAAGCATACGGCGTAGTCTAGGCCTCTACCGATGAAGAAGGCGTCATGGATGGTGGAGATCTTGTTCGCAAAGCGCTGGACGGCGCGGGCTTTGTTCTTCTTTAAGACTTCTTCAACTTTGCCAGGCAAGGAGATGACTTCGTCGAGTAAACGAGTATAGGTTTCTTCGTCGAGTTTGCCTTTGGCTAAAGCGAGGTTTAAGCCGAGGGCGTACATGGCAATTAACTGGGCACTGTAGGCCTTGGTGGTCGCGACGCTGATCTCGGGACCACAGACGGTATAGAGGGTATAGTCGGCTTCGCGGGCAATGGAACTGCCAACGACGTTAACGATGGCAATCGTTTTCACGCCGGCTTCTTTGGCTTTGCGTAAGGCGGCTAGGGTATCCGCGGTTTCGCCAGACTGCGAAATGAGTATGAGTAACCCATGGTCCCCAAAGGGCATGTTACGGTACCTCATTTCGGAGGCTAATTCGTTACGCACGGGAACGCCCGTGAGGTCTTCGATGACATATTGTCCGACCACACCCGCATGGAAGGCGCTGCCGCAGGCGGCGATATAGATATGTTCAACGTCTTTGAGGGTATTGATGTCTAGACCGATGCGGGTGAGGTCGATCTTGCCTTCTTCGGTAAGAATGGAGTTTAAGGTATCCTTCATGGCTTTAGGCTGTTCCATGATTTCTTTGATCATGAAGTGCTCATAGCCACCTTTTTCGGCGGACTCGGGATCCATGTCGACGTGGACGAGTTCTTTCTCTATGGGTTCTTGGTCGATGGAGAAGAAGTGGATGTAGTTACCATCGGTCTCCACGATCTCCATGTTGTCGATGTAATAGACGTCTTGGGCGTACTTGAGTATGGCGGGGACGTCGCTAGCGACATAGACGCCATCTTCGGCTTTGGCGACGATTAAGGGAGAGTCTTTACGGGCTAAGTAAATCTTGTCGGGCTCGCAGTCGAACATTAAGGCGAGGGCATAAGAGCCGCGGATGCGCATCATCGAGCGCGCGATCGCGTCGCGCGGGCCCATGCCATATTTTAAGAAGTAGTATTCGACGAGGTTGACGATGACTTCGGTGTCGGTCTGGCTATAGAAGTTAAAGCCTTTGCGTACTTCGAGTTTGTTTCGTTGCTCGAGGTAGTTCTCCATGATGCCGTTATGCACCCCAATCACATGGCCGTGGTAGGAGATGTGGGGGTGGGCGTTATTCTCGGTGGGTTCGCCATGGGTTGCCCAACGGGTATGGCCAATGCCGATTGTGCCGGGTAAGTCTGCCCCGTCATGAGTCTTGTCGACGAGTTCCTGTAATCTGCCTTTGGCTTTTGCAACTTGAAAACCACTTGCGTTACGTACCGCGATGCCCGCAGAGTCATAGCCGCGGTATTCGAGCTTCCTTAAGCCGTCGAGTAAGCGCGGAGCCGCTTGCTCGGTTCCAATATATCCAACGATGCCGCACATAAAGTGTGCCCCCTTCTAAATGTGTCTTTCTGGTTCACTAGAGGCAACCATAAAAACATGGAGTAGGTTCACGGGTCTCTGTTATGTTCTTTTACAAGAACCTTTTTCACCC